>NZ_BBUX01000008.1:0-138908 GCF_000974725.1 Methylobacterium sp. ME121 | reverse complement strand
CGCCCACCTGCATCGCGACTCTGCGGACGCCGAAGCAGAGCCGCAGCATCGTGGTCGGCGAGTGCGGCCAGCAGGGGCCGCAGGGGCCGCAGGCGCCGGGTCTGGTCGGCCCGCGCGGCGAGGCCGGTCCGCGGGGCGAGGCCGGGCCGCCCGGGGAGCGGGGCGCGATGGGACCGCCCGGACCGCAGGGGCCCGCCGGCGCACAGGGTGTCGCCGGACCGCCGGGTCCGCCGGGCGAGCGCGGCCCCGCCGGAATGGCCGGCGCTCCGGGGCTGATGGGCGCCACGGGTCCGGCCGGACCGCCCGGGCCGCCCGGCTCCCGCGGACAGCCGGCTTCCCCGAGCGCAGCCCCGAAGCCGAAACCGTCGGAGGCGCTGACAGGATCGGTGCCCAGACCGCGTCCGCCGGCGCGCGCGCGCCGTGCGCCCGAATCCGACTCAGGCCCCGAGGGCCCGCTGGAGCTGGAGCCCGACGCCGGGGGCGGCGGAATGGACCGGTACTAGGCGGGCGCCGGTGCCGTCGGCGGAGTCGAACGGTCGCGGACGGACCGCCCCCTCCCCTGCCGGCGCTCGGTCAGCTCCGAGTTCTCGCGCCTCCGCATGCCGGCAATAGTCTCTGAAGGGGTGTATTTATGAAACTAAACAGCTCAATACGCGTCCACGCCGCGGTGTGCGTGGGGGGTGTGTCACCTTAATGCCCCAACGCCGCACTTTCCGCCGCGGGACCCACGGCGAGGCGAGCCAAATCGCCCGGTTTGCGCTAAGCGTGACGGTGGGGCGGGCTTGATCGGAGACGAGCGAAACGCCGTACCTTGGCCGTTTTCGTCTCGGACTTCCGGACCGAAAGAGACCGCAAGGGCTTGTTCATCGTGACACGACGTCCACCAGCGAGTTGCCCGACGTTCCGCCTGGCCGGGATGGTGTCCGGACTCGCGATGCTGGCTGCGATGCCGGCATCCGCCGAGACTCTGGAGAGCGCTCTCGCGAAGGCTTATCAGGGCAATCCGAGCCTGAACGCCAGCCGCGCGGGCGTGCGCGCCATCGACGAGAACGTGGCGATCGCGCAGTCGGGCTACCGGCCGACTGTCAACGTCAACGCCGCGATCGGCGTCCAGTACCTTCAGACGCGCTCGTCCAGCTCCGTCGCGTCGGCGGGCACCGCCGGCACGACCGCGACCACCGCCGGAGCGGGCCTCGGAACGACAGGCGGAGGCCTGGGCGGGACGGCCGGCGCCGGGACGACCGGTACCGGGACCACCACGGGGATCGGGACGACGGGGATCGGGACGGCGGGCGGAACCACGGGCATCGGGACCTCAGGAGCCGGGGCGGCAGGATCCGCGACCGGCGGCGAGGGCTTGGCCGGCGGCGCAACGTCCGACATCGCGAGCCAGGTCATCACCTCCCGGCGGACGACGCGCACCACGTACCTTCCGAGTTCCGCCAGCCTGAACGTCACGCAGACGCTCTTCAACGGCTTCCAGACCGACAACACCGTCCGACGCGCCGAGTCGCAGGTCTACAGCCAGCGCGAGAGCCTGCGCTTCACCGAATTGACCGTCCTGTACAACGCCGTCCAGGCGTACATGAACGTGCTCAGCAACACGGCGACGCTGGAGCTGAACCGGAACAACGTCGAAGTTCTGGAAGAGCAGCTCCGCCAGACCCGGGACCGCTTCAACGTCGGCGAGGTGACCCGGACCGACGTCGCGCAGGCCGAGGCCCGACTGGCCGGCGCGCGGTCGCAGGTCGCCCAAGCCGAATCGACCCTCCGCACGAGCATCGGCGTCTACCGGCAGAACATCGGCGTCGAGCCGCGCCAGCTCGCGCCGGGCCGCCCGCTGGACCGGTTCGTGCCGCGCAGTCTCGATCAGGCGATCGCCGTCGGCCTGCGCGAGCACCCGCAGGTCGTCTCGGCCATCCACAACGTCGACGCGAGCGAGGCCCAGGTGAAGGTCCTGGAAGGCCAGCTCGCCCCGCAGCTCAGCCTGCAGGGCTCGCTCAGCCAGCTCTACGATCAGAACGGGCCGAACCAGAGCTTCTTCGTCGGCTTCGTCGGCGGCCGGCTCTCGATCCCGATCTACGAGGGCGGCCAGACCTACGCGCAGATCCGGCAGGCCAAGGAATCGGTCGGCCAGGCCCGCATCCAGGTCGATCAGATCCGCGATCAGGTCCGCGCCCAGATCGTCGACTTCTGGGGCCGGCTCGAAGCCGCCAAGGCGCAGGTGATCGCCGCCCAGGCCCAGGTCCAGGCCAACGAGGTGGCGCTGAACGGCGTGCGCGAGGAAGCGCGCGTCGGCCAGCGCACGACCCTCGACGTCCTCAACGCGCAGCAGGAACTCCTGAACTCTCGCGTGAACCTCATCGTCGCCCAGCGCGACCGGGTGATCTTCTCCTACGGGGTGGTCCAGGCGATCGGACAGTTGACCGCGCGCTTCACGGCGCTCCCGGTCGAATACTACAGCGCCAAGGTCCACTACGATCAGGTCAAGGATCTGTGGTTCGGCCTGCGCACGCCGGACGGCCGCTGACGGCTTTTCCACGGGGAGTGTGTTGCGGGCGCGCTTGCCGCGACGAAACGGCATGGAATACTGATTGAAGATCGATCCGTTCGGGTCGCTTTCCAGTCTCCCATGCCCGAGTGCGCCTGCCGATGAGTGCAGCAAGCCCAAAGATCCCGGACTCGAAATTCCAGGACAAGGCTGCCGATAAGGCGCACGAGCCTTCCATGGAAGAGATCCTCGCGTCGATCCGAAGGATCATCGCCGACGATCAGGCCGCCAAGCCGGCCGAGGTCCCGGTGGCCGCTCCGGAGCCCGACGACGTGCTCGACCTCGCGGAGGTCGCCGAGCCGGTGACGCGCCCGCGCGTGGTCGAGCCGGAGCCGGAACCCGAGCCGGCCCCGGACCTGCTCGACTTCGACGCGATCGACTTCGAGGATCCGGTCACCGCCGCGCCGGAGCCCGAGCCCGAGCCGCTCCCGGAACCCGAACCGGCCCCGGAGCCGCCCCCGCCGCCGCCGCCGCAGCCCGTGCTCCAGGCCGCCCGCGCCCCCGAGCCGGAGCCGGAAGCCCTGGTCTCTCCGGCCACCGATGCCAGCGTCAGCGGCGCGTTCAACCTGTTGGCCCATACGGTGCTGACGCAGAACGCCCGGACCCTGGAGGATCTCGTCAAGGAGATGCTCCGGCCGATGCTGAAATCCTGGCTCGACGACAACCTGCCGGCCGTGGTCGAGCGCCTCGTGCGCGCCGAGATCGAGCGGGTCTCGCGCGGGCGCTGAGCCGGCGGCCTGGCTCTGGTGGCCGCGGGCCACCCTCCGCGTGTTGACGGGAGCGGCGTGACGGTCGAAAGCGGGGCAACCCCCGTTTGGACAAGCGCCGGCCCGTACCCGCGATGATGGACAAGACCTTCGAGCCCACCTCCGTCGAGGCGCGGATCTCCGCTGCCTGGGCCGAGGCGGACGCCTTCCGCGCCGGCCGACCCGAGCGCGCCGGCGCTCCGCCCTACTGCATCGTGATCCCGCCGCCGAACGTGACGGGCTCGCTGCACATGGGTCACGCCCTCAACAACACGCTGCAGGACATCCTCTGCCGCTTCGAGCGCATGCGCGGCAAGGACGTGCTCTGGCAGCCGGGGACGGACCATGCCGGCATCGCCACCCAGATGGTGGTGGAGCGGCGGATGATGGAGCGTCAGGAGCCGGGCCGCCGCGAGATCGGCCGCGCGGCGTTCGTCGAGAAGGTCTGGGCCTGGAAGGCGGAGTCCGGCGGCGCGATCGTCAACCAGCTGAAGCGGCTGGGCGCCTCCTGCGACTGGTCCCGCGAGCGCTTCACCATGGACGAGGGCCTGAGCCGGGCCGTGCTCAAGACCTTCGTCGACCTGCACCGGCAGGGCCTGATCTACCGCGACAAGCGGCTGGTGAACTGGGACCCGAAGTTCCAGACCGCGATCTCGGACCTGGAGGTCCAGCAGATCGAGACCAGAGGCCATCTCTGGCACTTCGACTACCCGGTGGTGGACGAGGCTGGCAACGAGACCGGCGCCGTCATCACGGTGGCCACCACCCGCCCCGAGACGATGCTGGGCGACACCGGCATCGCGGTCCATCCCGAGGACGCGCGCTACACCGCGCTCGTCGGCCAGCGCGTGCGCCTGCCGCTGGTCGGGCGGCTGATCCCGATCGTGGCCGACACCTACTCGGATCCCGAGAAGGGCACGGGCGCGGTCAAGATCACGCCCGCCCACGACTTCAACGACTTCGACGTCGGCCGCCGCCACGGGCTCGGCCTGATCAACGTCCTCGACCCCGAGGGCCGGATGCAGCTCGACGGCAACGCCGACTTCCTCGACGGCGTCGCGCCCGAGCCGGAGGCCCTGGCGCTCCACGGCCTCGACCGGGCGCAGGCCCGCAAGGAGGTGGTGGCGCTGATGGAGGCGCGCGGTCGGCTGCGCGCGACCGAGCCGAACACCCACGCGGTCCCGCACGGCGACCGCTCGGGCGTGGTCATCGAGCCGTACCTGACCGACCAGTGGTACGTGAACGTCAAGCCGCTCGCGGAACGCGCCCTGCAGGCGGTGCGCGACGGGCAGACCAAGTTCGTGCCCGAGAACTACGAGAAGACCTTCTTCCAGTGGCTCACCAACATCGAGCCGTGGTGCATCTCGCGCCAGCTCTGGTGGGGCCACCAGATCCCGGTCTGGTACGACGAGGAGGGCGGTATCTTCGTCGCCGAAAGCGAGGAGGAGGCGCGGGCCGCGGCCGAGGCGCAGCGCGGCCGACCGGTCGCCCTCACCCGCGACGCGGACGTCCTCGACACGTGGTTCTCCTCGGCGCTCTGGCCGTTCTCGACTCTGGGCTGGCCGGACTCGACCCAGGAACTCGCGCGCTACTACCCGACCAACACCCTGGTGACCGGCAAGGACATCCTGTTCTTCTGGGTCGCCCGGATGATGATGATGGGCCTGCACCTCACCGACCGGGCGCCGTTCGAGACGGTCTACCTGCACACCCTGGTGCGGGACGCGTCGGGCGCGAAGATGTCGAAGTCCAAGGGCAACGTCGTCGATCCCCTGGAGCTGATCGATCAGGTCGGCGCCGACGTCCTGCGCTTCACCCTCTGCGCGCTGGCCGTTCAGGGGCGCGACATCAAGCTGTCGACCGACCGGGTCCAGGGCTACCGCAACTTCGCGACCAAGCTCTGGAACGCCGCCCGCTTCGCCGAGCTGAACGGCTGCCGCCTCGACCCGGCCTTCGACCCGCGCTCCGCCACCGGCGCGATCAACCGCTGGGCGCTCACCGAGGCGGCCCGCGCGGTCGACGAGGTCACGGGCGCCCTCGAGGCCTTCCGCTTCAACGACGCGGCGGCGGCGGCCTACCGCTTCGTCTGGAACATCTTCTGCGACTGGTATCTCGAGCTCGCCAAGCCTGTGCTCCAGGGCGAGGGCGTCGATCCCGCGATTCGGGCCGAGACGCAGGCGAGCGTGGCGTTCCTGATCGATCAGGTCGCCAAGCTGCTGCACCCGTTCATGCCGTTCCTCACGGAGGAGCTGTGGGCGATCAAGGGCGCCGACCTGCCGGAGCGCGGACTGCTGACCCTGGCCTCCTGGCCGGACCTCGGCGGGCTCGCCGACGCGGCCGCGGAGGCCGAGGTCGGGTTCGTGGTCGATCTGGTCAGCCAGATCCGCTCGGCGCGGTCCGAGACCAACGTCCCGGCCGGCGCGCAGATCCCCCTGGTCATGGTCGGCGCCGCCCCGGAGGTCCGGGCGCGGGCGGAGGCGTGGCGGGACACGCTCCTGCGCCTCGCCCGGCTGTCGGAGATCACCTTCGCGGAGACGCCGCCGAAGAACTCGGTGCAGCTCCTCGTGCGCGGCAGCGTCGCCGCCCTGCCGCTGGAAGGCGTGGTCGACCTCGCCGCCGAGGTCGCGCGCTTGAGGAAGGAGCAGGGCAAGGCGCAGGGCGAGATCAAGAAGATCGACGCCAAGCTCGGCAACGCCGACTTCGTTGCCCGGGCGCCCGAGGAGATCATCGAGGAGAACCGGGAGCGTCGCGAGAGCGAGTCGGCGCGGCTGGCGAAGATCGAGGAAGCTCTGGTCCGGCTCAGCGGCGACTGAGCGCCCGTCCGGCGGCGATCCGGCCCGTCAGGCGGCTTCCGGTCAGGCCCCGGCGTCACGCGCAGGCGTGATCGACGTCGCGCCGCGACGGCCGGGCGTCAGCGGCGTGTGCAGAGGAGGCCGGTGAACGCCCGCGGCCCGGCCCAACTGGCGGCCGTCGCGCCGTTCGGGCTCCAGACCACGTTCCGAGCGTCGCCCGGCGGATGGGCGCCGATTCCCCGGTGCGATCCTCGCCGGGGCGGTGCGTATCGACGCCGTACGTCCTCTTGGACACGCCGCCCGACGCGCGATCTGCGCAGACGGGCGTCGCGTCGAAGTCGTCACGGTCATCCGCGCGCGGATCGACCGCCAGCGCGGCGACAGTCGACCCGAAGAATCCTGGTGGCCGCCAGCAGCGACTTCATTGCAACTCGCTTCGCCCGTGCACGGGCATCTAGCAGCGCCGAAGTTCACGCCGGCCTGATGAACTGAGCGGGAGTTTGGGCCGACTGGCGGAACTCGCGGTGTCGGACGGCGCGAGCCTGGACCTGTCGTGGGCAGCAACCCGGCATCGCGCTCTTCCGTACGTACGCGATCGAAGCCGACCGCCGGGATCGCGATGGGGTTCCGCGACCGCTCGGCCACCTGTCCAAACGGTAATTTGATCGCCACGCCCGGGTCAGGCGCCCCCCCTTAGACAGATCCCATCGACGGCCGCGACCGCCGGCGTCGTCCCGATCAGTCCCGAGAGGTTGAGACCCCCCATGACCGAGACCCGTCCCACTGGCCGCACCTCGCGCCGCGCCCTCGCCTCCGTGGCGGCCGCCGCGCTGATCGCCGGCGGTGCCGTCGGCAGCGGCTATCTGCCGGCCGCGACCCCGGCCTACGCGCAGGCGCTGCCCAAGTCACCGATCGAGGCTCCCGAGCACCCGCCGGGCTCGTTCGCCGGCATCGTCAGCAAGGTGAAGCCGGGCGTCGTCTCGGTGAAGGTGAAGCTCGACGACTCGGCGAGCAGCGACGACGACGACGGTCCGAGCCAGGGGCGCAACCTCCAGAACGTGCCGCCGCAACTGCGCGAGTTCTTCAAGCGCTTCGGCCAGAACGGCCCGGGCGGCATGCAGCCTCAGCATCAGGGCCCGCGCGGCGCGGTCGGCTCCGGCTTCATCATCTCGGCCGACGGCTACGTGGTCACCAACAACCACGTGGTCGACCATGCCAAGACCGTTCAGGTGACGCTGGACGACGGCCGCACCCTCGACGCGAAGGTCATCGGCAAGGATTCCAAGACGGACGTCGCGCTCCTGAAGATCACCGAGGGCTCGAACTTCCCGTACGTGCAGTTCGGCAAGGCCGCTCCGCAGGTCGGCGACTGGGTCGTGGCGATCGGTAACCCGTTCGGTCTCGGCGGCACCGTGACCGCCGGCATCGTCTCGGCCCGGGGCCGCGACATCGGCGCCGGCCCCTACGACGACTTCCTGCAGATCGACGCGCCCATCAATAAGGGCAACTCGGGCGGGCCGACCTTCAACGTCAACGGCGAGGTGGTCGGCATGAACACCGCCATCGCGTCCCCGTCGGGCGGCAGCGTCGGCCTCGCCTTCGCGATTCCCGCCGAGACCGTCCAGGCGGTCGTCGACCAGCTCCGCACCGACGGCAAGGTCGCCCGCGGCTACCTGGGCGTCCAGATCCAGCCCGTGACGCAGGATATCGCCGAGGGTCTGGGCCTCGACAAGGCCAAGGGCGCCCTGGTCGACCACGCCGAGAACGGAACCCCGGCGGCCAAGGCCGGCCTGAAGGCGGGCGACGTGATCGAGAAGGTCAACGGCGATACGGTGGACAGCGCCCGCGAGCTGTCCCGCAAGATCGCCGGCCTGAAGCCGGGCGCCAAGGTCGAGCTGAGCTACCTGCGCGGTGGCAAGACCGACACCGCCACGGTGACGCTGGGCACGATGCCGACCGACGGCACCAAGATGGCGAGCCGCGACGACGACTCGGGCAACGGCCAGCCGCGGCTCGGCCTGCAGCTCGCCCCGGCCGGCGATGTCGGCCTGTCGGATCAGGGCGTCGCGGTGGTCCAGGTCGATCCCGACGGCCCGGCGGCCGCCAAGGGCATCGAGGCCGGCGACGTGATCCTCGACGTCGGTGGCCAGAGCGTGTCCCGCCCGGCGGACGTGGCGACGCAGATCCGGGCGGCCGAGACGAGCGGGCGCAAGGCCGTGCTGATGCGGGTGAAGAGCGGCAAGGGCCAGACCCGGTTCGTGGCGGTCTCGCTCAACAAGAAGGCCGGCTGAGGCCGGTTCCTCCCGGCGCGGGGTCCGCCCCGCGCCGTCTCGTGGTGACCTCCGACTCGCGCCGGCCGTGCAGGCCGGCGCTTTTTCGTAGCCACCCTCACCGCGGCTGCGCGTCTCAGCGCTCCGGGGCCGGTATGCCCAGGCCCGGTCCGAGCCGCGTCCGGCACCGTCCCAGCGCCGCGAAGGCGGCGTTCGAGTCCCGGGCGAGGCGCATCAGGTCTCCGAGGCGCGCGCGGCCGCGCGCGAAGGCGAAGAACACGGCGGCGATGTCGGGCTCGCCGTCCGGCGTGAGCGCCGAGGCCGCGAAGGCCGGCAACGCCTGATCGGCCGGATCGCAGATCACGCGCACGGCCGCGAAGGGCAGGCCGTGCCGGCCCGCGAAGGACGC
Organism: Methylobacterium sp. ME121; assembly: GCF_000974725.1. Classification (NCBI taxonomy): domain Bacteria; kingdom Pseudomonadati; phylum Pseudomonadota; class Alphaproteobacteria; order Hyphomicrobiales; family Methylobacteriaceae; genus Methylobacterium; species Methylobacterium sp. ME121. The sequence continues at coordinate 130,140 of NZ_BBUX01000008.1, read as the reverse complement.
GGCCACGTGCGATTCCATGTCGACGGCCGCGGCGCCGGTGGTGGTCCGCAGGTCGGTCTTGCCGTCGACCGCGAGGACCGCGGTGTCGACGCCCGCCAGATCCGCCGGGATCACCCGCGGCCCGACGCCGGACAGGATGTTGAGCAGCGTGGCCGACAGGTCGAGATCGGCGGCGCGCCGCCCCTGCTCGCTGACCACGCCGGTGCCGACCACGACGTCGCCGGGCCGGAGCGAGGGATCGAGGCCGCCCGCGATGCCGAAGCTGACCACCGCCCGGCAGCCGGGCTGGGTGCGGGCCTCGAGGAGCTGGCGGAGACGGTGGGGATTGCCGCCGGCCCCCACCGCCTCGACCCCCTCCCCCGCCGCCATGCGGCGCTCGCGGGCGAGGCCGGTGACGGCCAGGACGGGTGCGGCGGGATCGATCATGGCGCGCTCGTGGACCAGTCCGGCGAGGTCCGCAAGCAGGCGCGAGCGCCGGGGCGGGGTCCGGGCCGGATCCGGCACGGGGGGCGGCTCGTCCGGTCCCGCGGGATCGCTGTCAGAGGAGGCCACGTGTCGGGTACCGGGGCTCGCGGATCGGCTGTCGGGACGGTCGAACGCGCTGCGATCCGGCGGAGCGGAGCCGGCCCGCCGGGCCGGCCCCAGGACGTCGGCGGACGTCACATGCCGAACTGGACGCGCCGGCTGTTGCCACGCTTGAGGTTGCGGAAGCGCGCCATCGCCCAGAGCGGGAAGAACTTCGGGTAGCCATGGTACCGCAGGTAGAACACCCGCGGGAAGCCCGTGGCGGTGTAGCGCTCCTCCTTCCAGAATCCGTCCGCGCCCTGCGTGCGGGTCAGGAAGTTGATGCCCCGGGTCACGGCCGGGTCATCGACCGCGCCGGCCGCCATTAGGGCGAGCAGCGCCCAGGCGGTCTGCGAAGCGGTGGACGAGCCGGGCTCGAAGGCCGGGTCGATCTTGTACGAGGAGGCGTCCTCGCCCCAGCCGCCATCCGGGTTCTGGATCCGGATCAGCCAGGACACGGCCTTCTGGATGCGCGGATCGGCCGGGTCCACCCCGGCGGCGTTGAGGGCGCAGAGCACCGACCACGTGCCGTAGATGAAGTTCATGCCCCAGCGGCCGTACCACGAGCCGTCCTCCTCCTGGTCGTTCAGGAGGTAGTTCACGCCGCGGTCGAGGGCGCGGGAGGTCTCCCGGGTCTCGCCGAGCTGGGACAGCATCCCGACCACGCGGGCAGTCACGTCCGCGGTCGGCGGATCGAGCAGCGCGCCGTGATCCGAGAACGGGATGTGGTTGAGGTACATGTGGTTGTTGTCGGCGTCGAACGCCGCCCAGCCACCGTCCTCCGACTGCAGCCCCTCGACCCACTCGCGGGCGCGGGCGATCGAGGCCTTGTAGTCCGGCATGCCGGCGACGAGGCCGTGCTGGTGCATGGCCCGGTCCATCGCCATCACCACCACGGCGGTGTCGTCGAGGTCGGGATAGTGCGCGTTGGCGTACTGGAACGCCCAGCCGCCCGGCCGGACCTTCGGCTTGCGCGCCGCCCAGTCACCGACGATGTCGAGCACCTGGCGGGGCTTCAGCCAGTCCAGACCGGCGCGGGCCTGGGCCTCGGCCTCGGGGCCGCCCGCCTCGAGCAGCGCGTGGCTCGCGAGCGCCGTGTCCCAGACCGGCGAGACGCAGGGCTGGACGTAGGCCTCGTCGGCCTTCTCGACCACGAGCTTCTCGATCGCGTCGCAGGCGACGCGCACCTGCGGGTGATCGGGCCGGTAGCCCATCACCTCGTACATCAGCACCGAGTTGACCATCGCGGGGAAGATGGCGCCCAGGCCGTCCTCGCCGTTGAGGCGCTCGCTCACCCAGGCGCGGGCCATCTCCATGGCGCGCTGCCGGCTCTTGCGCGGCAGGTGATTCTCGACCCGCTGCAGCACCCGGTCGATGAAGCCGAAGATCGGCGTCCACGGCCACGTGGCGTGGGGGGAGCCCGGCCAGGAGCGGACGCTCTCCGGCGGCGTGACGAACAGCTCCTGCACGCTGATGCCGCGCGGGTTGCGCGCCCGGGGCTTGGTCGCCTGGAGCACGAACAGCGGCACCACGGTGGTGCGGGCCCAGTAGCTGATCTTGTCGAGGTGGAACGGGAACCACTTCGGCAGGAACATCACCTCGACGGGCATCACCGGCACGGCGCGCCACGGCACCTCGCCGTAGAGGGCCAGCATGAAGCGGGTGAACACGTTGGCGTTGGCCGCGCCGCCGCGGGACAGGATGCCCTCGCGCGCCCGGCGCATGTGCGGCGCCTCGATATCGTCGCCGATCATCTTGAGGGCGAAGTACGCCTTGACCGTGCAGCTCATGTCGAACGGCCCCTCGTGGACGAGGGCCCATCCGCCGTGCCGCCCCTGGGTGCGGCGGAGGTAATTGCCGATCTTGGCCTCGAGGTCGCCGGGGACCTGCGTGCCGCGGAAATGGTGGAACAGGATGTACTCGGACGGGATCGTGGCATCCGCCTCGAGCTCGAAGCAGATGTGCCCGTCGTCGTGCGCCAGGGCGGTCAGCGCGCGCGTCGCCTGCGCCACGCCGCGCTCGACGTCCTCGAGCGAGATCCCCTGAGTCTTGGAGCGCTGCAGCGCCTCGACTTTGCTTACGGCCTCTCTCATAGTCCTCGCCTCGAACGACCGCCTCGCGGCGGACGCCATGCCTCAAGCTGCGCCGCGCACCTGGGTTCCAGCGCGCACGACAGATCCCGCACGCAAGGAACGTGCGGCCGTCTGGCCCGAGCGGATCGCTCCCTCGATCGTCGACGGCAGGCCGGTGGCGGTCCAATCGCCTGCCAGGACGAGATTGTCGTAGGCGGTTTCGGCCTTCGGGCGCCGCGCGGCCTCCGCCGGCGTCGCCGCGAAGGTCGCACGCTTCTCCTTTACGATCTGCCAGCTGGGCAGGTCCGGTGCAAGGTTGTACAGCTGCGCGATCTCGGCCCAGATCTGCCGCGCGAGGTCTTCGCGAGGCACGTCGAGGAGCCGGTCTGCACCGCTGATCGTGACCGAATACCGGTCCGGATAGGCGAAAAGCCACTCTGTCAGGCTGTTGACGACGCCGAGGACGAGGGGGCTGCCGGGCTTCGGCGCCAGCGCGAAATGCGCGTTCACGATGGAGCGGAATTCCGTCGGGGCGAGGAGACCGGGCAACACCTCCCGGGCCACCCACGGCGGCAGCGCCAGCACGACGCCGTCCTCCGGGCCGAGGCTCTCGGGGCCGTCCGAGAACACGAGTTGCCCGACGCGGCCCTCCGCGCTTTCCAGTCCGCGCAGGCGCCGGCCGAGGCGGATCTCGCAGCCGCGCGCCGTGAGGTAGCGGATCGCCGGATCGACGAAGGCGTAGGACAGGCCCTCGACCGCGACGAGGGGACGGCAGGCCTTGCCGCCCGCGCCCAGGGTCTCGCGCAGGATCCGCGCAGCCAGCCCGACATCGCTGTCGCGGGGCTCGGTGTTGAGGGCCGCGAGCAGCACCGGGTGCCAGAGGCGCCGGTAGAGCGTGCCCTCGCAGGCCATGTGCGCGCCGATGGTTCCGCCCGCGCCCTCCGCCTTGCCGGAGGCCGCGCGCAGGATCCCGAGGGGCGCGAGGTAGTCCCGCGCCCGCGTCCCGGGGACGCGGCGGGCGGGACTCATCACCCACCAGGGCAGCCGCCCCGCGTTGGGCCGCAGCCGCCAGCGCTCGCCGGTCTGCAGGTCGGCGAAGTCGAATTCGGCCACGTCCGGGCCGACCAGGGCGTCGGCCGGCGCGCCGACGGTCCGGAGGAAGCCGAGGGAATCGGCGTTGCCGGACAGGAGCAGGTGGTTGCCGTTGTCGATGGTCAGGCCGAGGGCCGGGTCGTAGTACGAGCGGCACCGGCCGCCGGCCTGCTTGGCGGCCTCGTGCAGGACCACCCGGGCGCCGGTTTCGGCGAGCGCGACGGCCGCGGAGAGGCCGGCGAGGCCGGCGCCGACGACGTGGACGGTGCCCATCAGATCAGGCCGTGGCGGAGGACGACGCCCAGCAGCGCGAGCTTGCCGGGCTTCACCCGGGCGCGGGGCATCGCCCAGCCGCGCGCGAGGACCGCCTTGAGGTAGAGGTGATAGGCGGCGGCCATCAGCCGGGCGGCCTTGGTCGCCTTGCGGGGGCTGCGCCGGATGATCTCCCAGGTCGCCTGATAATGGTCCTCGGCCTCGCGGGCGAGGGAGACGCAGACCTCGCCGATGCGGGGATGGCTGATCGCCTGGACCGGCGTCGGGTCGGTGAGGCCGATCGCCCGGAGCTTCTCCCGGGGCAGGTAGAGGCGGCCGCGCTCGGCATCCTCGTCGATGTCGCGCAGGATGTTGGTGAGCTGGAGCGCGCGGCCCTGATGCCACGCCAGCCGGATGCCGTCCGCCTCCGGCATGCCGAAGATCCGCACCGACAGCCGGCCGACCGCGCTCGCGACCCGGTCGCAGTAGAGGTCGAGGGTCTCGGCGTCGGGGGCGACGATGTCCTCGACGGCGTCCATCGCCATGCCGTCGATGACCGCCTGGAAATCCTCGCGCTTCAGGCCGAAGCGGCGCACGGGCTCCACGAGGTCGCGCACGCGCGCGGCCGGCCGGCCGGCGTAGAGGGCGTCGATGTCGGCCCGCCAGCGGTCGAGCTCGACCTGCCGGACGGCGCGGGTGCCGCCGTCGTCGGCGACGTCGTCGACCGCGCGGCAGAAGGCGTAGACGGCGTACATCGCCTCCCGCCGCTCCTTCGGCAGCAGGCGCATCGCCGTGTAGAAGGAGGAGCCGGCGGCGGGCAGCGCCGGGGCGGCGCTCTCCGGGTCCTGGGCGGGCGTGGCGGTGGCGGTCACGAGCGGATTCCCTGAGCCGCGGCCCGGACGGTCCGGCCGCGGAAGGGCCGGCGCGCCAGGGTGGCGGCGACGCCGCCCAGCGCCGTCAGCGCGAAGGCGGCCTTGCCGTGATGGACTTTCTCGGAGAGCGGGTCGCGCTCCAGCAGGCCCCGGCTCAGCACGACGGCGAGCCGGTGGATGGCGGCGATCTCCAGTGACAGGCGCAGATCGTCGATCAGGTCCGGCAGGACCGCGCCCTCGTCGAGGAGCTCGAGGCATCGCTGCGCGAGCTCGCGGATCGCGGCCCGGAGCTGCGGCGGCGCCTTGGCCTCGCCGAGCATCGCCACGGTGGCGCCGTGACGGTCCAGGCAATCCCGCGGGAGGTAGACCCGGTCAAGTGCGGCGAAGTCCTTGCCGCAATCCTGGAGATGATTGATGACCTGGAGCGCCGCGCAGATGGCGTCGGAGGCTCGGTAGACCCGGGCCGGATCCTCGCCGTGCACGTCGAGCACGAACCGCCCCACCGGCATGGCCGAGTAGCGGCAGTAATGGATCAGCTCGTCCCAGTCGGCGTAGCGGTTCTTGCGCGCGTCCATGCGGAACGCGTCGAGGAGTTCGAGCGCGTGTCGGGGCGGCAGGCCGCGGGCCGCGAGCTCGCGCTTCAGCGGCTCGGCCTCGGGATCGGACGGCCCGGCGCCCGTGAGCGCGTCGGCGAGGCGATCGAGCAGCTCGATCTTGCGCTCGGGCGACAGGGCGGCGTGATCGGCCACGTCGTCGCCGGCGCGGACGAAGTTGTAGAAGGCCAGGATCGCGCCCCGGTGGCGGGGATGGATCAGGTGCGAGGCGACGGGGAAATTCTCGTCCCGGTGGCCCTTGCCGGAGCGCGTCGCGGTGGCGGAATCGAGGGTGCTCATGCGAGGTAGCCCGCCTCCCGGAACCACGTGATCGCGTCGGACAGGCCCTCGCGGTAGGGCCGGGCCGTGTAGCCGAGCTCGGCGCGCGCCTTCCGGTCCGAGAAGAACATCCGGTAGCGCGACATGCGGATCCCGTCGATCGTCGCGAAGGGCTGCCTGCCGGTGACCCGGGCGGCGAGCTGCGCGAAGAACGCCACCGGGTACACGGCGGCCCGGGGCAGGTTCACGGTCGGCGGCTTGCGGCCGACCATGCCGGCGATGTCGGCGAGCATCTGCGAGAGGAACACGTCCTCGCCGCCGAGGATGTAGCGCTCGCCGATCCGCCCCCTGCGCAGCGCCAGCAGATGCCCCTGGGCCACGTCGTCCACGTGAGCGAGGTTGAGGCCGGTGTCGACGAAGGCCGGCATCTTGCCGAGCGCCGCCTCCTGGATGATCCGCCCGGTCGGCGTCGGCTTGACGTCGCGGGGACCGATCGGCGTCGACGGGTTGACGATCACCGCCGGCAGGCCCTCCCGGGCGACCATCTCCTCGACCACGCGCTCGGCCACGACCTTGCTGCGCTTGTAGGCGCCGATCGCGGTCTCGGGCGTCAGCGGCATGGTCTCGTCGGAGGGCGTGACGCCGTCGGCCGGCGGTCTGATCGTCGCCACGCTCGACGTGTAGACGACCCGCTCCACCCCGGCCTCGAGGGCGGCGCGCATCATGAGGCGCGTGCCGTCGCGGTTGGTCCGGACGATCTCCTCCATGTCCGGCGCCCAGAGCCGGTAATCGGCCGCGGCATGGATGAGGTAGCGCTGGCCGCGCATCGCCGCCGCCACGGCGGCCGGGTCGCGCATGTCGCCCTCGGCGATCTCCACGTCGGTCCAGGTGAGGTTTCGGCGAGGGCTCGAGGCGCGCACGAGGATGCGCACCGGGAAGCCGGCCCGGCGGAACACGTCGACCAGGGCTGAGCCGAGGAAACCGCTCGCGCCGGTGATCAGCACGGGACCGACCTCGGAGGGGCCGGAAGATGGGGCCTCTGCCATCGCGGATCTGGAGGATTATCGAAAAACCAGCGCGGCCGGGGATCCCCAGCCGCGCCGCGCTTGTGTCATCGAACCGCCCGAGCGGCAAGCCGCGGCGGGTCCGGACGGGGCCGCGCAGCGGCGCCGGGGCGCCCACACGCCGCCGCGAGGCATCGCACTGACAGAGGCTCCGGATCGGCATCCGGAATGACGGCGCACGGTCGGGCGAAGCGCCTGACACGGAACGGCCGCGCGCCGAGGGTCGATCCTGGTCGGCGCCGGACAGGGGCGAGGCCGCGCAGAGCCGCATCCGGCTCCGTGATGGGCAAGACGACCTTGCCACGCCCGCAAAAACCGACTATGCGCCGCCCCTCGCGTTCGCTCCGGCCGGGGGCTGAACGGACGGTGCCGCTCGCGGCACAGGGCTCTCCCAGATCCCGTCGTCCGGTGTCTCCGCCTTCGATCAACCGCTCGGGCCTGAAAATCGGCTCGAAGGGCTTGGCGCCGAGCGTAGCGCGAGATGAACCGGCCCGAATCAGCCGCCCTCCGGCGGCCGGGCTCCTTTTGACGATGAAAGGCCCGACGATGCCTCTCTACGAGCATGTGCTCTTGGCCCGCCAGGACGTGACGTCCCAGCAGGTCGAGACGATGATCGACACCTACAAGGGTGTGATCGAGCAGAACGGTGGCCGTCTCGAGAAGATCGAGATGTGGGGCGTGAAGTCCCTCGCCTACCGGATCAAGAAGAACCGCAAGGCGCATTTCGCGCTCCTCAACATCGACGCCCCGCCGGCCGCCATCGCCGAGATGGAGCGCCAGATGCAGATCTCCGAGGACGTGCTGCGCTTCATGACCATCCGGGTCGAGGAGCTCGATTCCGAGCCGTCCGCCATGATGCAGAAGCGCGACCGCGACGACCGCAAGGATCGCGAGCGCGGCCGTCGTCGCGATGACGAGGGCTTCGGTGGCGGTGGCGGCTTCGGCGGCGACCGGGGTGACCGCGGCGATCGCGGTGACCGCGGCGAGCGCAGCTTCGGCGGGGAGGGCTAACCCATGGCATTCGGTGCTGGTGCGGGCGGCGGACGCCGTCCCTTCTTCCGTCGTCGCAAGACCTGCCCGTTCTCCGGCGCGAACGCGCCGAAGATCGACTACAAGGACGTCAAGCTCCTGTCCCGCTACGTGTCCGAGCGCGGCAAGATCGTGCCGTCGCGGATCACCGCGGTCTCGGCCAAGAAGCAGCGCGAGCTCGCCCAGGCGATCAAGCGCGCCCGCTTCCTCGGCCTGCTGCCCTACGTGATCAAGTAGGCCATCGGAACCCGCCGGCCCGGCATCTGCCCGGGCCGGCCCTCTCAGAGGGCGGCTCGCGCCGCCCGATCGTTGGGGCGCGTAGCCGCCTCTAACCCTGCCGCACCGGCAGCGGGACAGCGGACTTCATGGCACAGCACATCGGCATCGGTATCGGCGCGGGCCTCGTCTCCGCACTCCTGTTCGGGGTGCTGCTGAAGGCGACCCCGCTCGCGATCCTGCTCTACCTCGTGGCGCCGCTGCCGATCCTGATCGTCGGCCTGGGCTGGAGCCACAAGGCCGCGCTCGCCGCCGCCGCCGCCGGCAGCCTCGCGCTGGTCCTGGTGATCGCACCCTTCATGGGACTGGCCTTCGCGGCCTACATCGCCCTGCCCGCCTGGTGGCTCGCCTACCTCACGCTCCTCGGGCGCGAGACGCGGGCGGGCCTCGAATGGTACCCGACCGGCCGCCTGCTCGGCTGGATCGCCGCCACGGCCGCCCTTGCCTTCATCGCCATCGCTGTCCTGTCCTCGCCGAACCACGCCGCCTTCGACGCGCAGCTGCGCGGCCTCGCCCAGACCCTGGTCCAGACGCGGCTGCCCGCCACCCGCCCGTCCGCCGAGCCCCCGCGCACCGGGACTCCGCGCGCCGACGCGCCGTCGACCGGCAGCGAGGCGGCCGGCAGGGACGGGGCGACCGCGCCCGGTCCGGCTCCGCAGGCCGATGCCGATCCGGCGGACGTCACGCGGGCCGAGGTGGCGGACGCCCTCGCCCGCGTCGTGCCCGCCTTCGCGGCCAACGGCCTCGCGCTGCTCCTGGCCTTCTATCTCTGGGCCTCGGCCCGGATCGTGAAGATCTCCGGACGCCTGCCGCGGCCCTGGCCTGACATCCCGTCCACCGCCATGCCGCGCAGCACGCTCGTGGCGGTCGCGGCGGCCGTCGCGATGTGCTTCGCGCCCGGCTACGTCGGCGTGTTCGGGGTCGCGCTCCTCGGCGCGTTCAGCGCGGCCTTCGCGCTCCAGGGGCTCGCCGCTTTCCACGACCGCTCGCGCGGCCGGCCGGGGCGCGGGCTCATGCTGTTCGGCATGTACCTGATCCTGTTCGTGACCCAGGGCATCGCTCTGGTCGCCCTCACCCTGTTCGGCCTCGCCGACACAGCCCTCGACCGCCGACGTCCCAAGGGCGATCCGGCGCCGTGAGACCCCGGCCCGCGTGGCCGAACACCTGAAGGAGAAAGACCATGGAAGTGATCCTGCTCGAGCGCGTGGCCAAGCTCGGCCAGATGGGCGAGACCGTGAATGTCCGCCCGGGCTTCGCCCGCAACTTCCTGCTCGCCCGCGGCAAGGCGCTGCGCGCGACGGAAGCCAACAAGAAGCACTTCGAGGCCCAGCGCGCCCAGCTCGAGGCCCGCAACCTCGACCGCAAGAAGGACGCGGAGGTCGTCGCCGAGAAGCTGAACGGCCAGAGCTTCATCCTGATCCGGCAGTCGGGCGAGACCGGCGTGCTCTACGGCTCGGTCTCGACCCGCGACCTCGCCGAGGTCGTCTCGAAGGAGGGCTTCACGGTGGATCGCGGTCAGTTCACCCTGAACCAGCCGATCAAGACGCTCGGCCTGCACACGGTCCCGGTGGTGCTGCACCCCGAGGTCGAGGTCGAGATCACCGTCAACGTCGCCCGCAGCCCCGAGGAGGCCGAGCGCCAGGCCCGCGGTGAGTCGGTCACCGAGCGCGAGGCGTTCAACCTCGACGACCTCGGCCTCGAGGTCGGTCAGGCGCTGGCCGATGCCGGCGAGGGTGCCGACGACCGCGGCTGATCCCGGTTCGAGGTCCCGGCCAGCCAACCGGCCGGCCGGGCGGCGGGGTCCTTGCCCGCCGTGTATACCGGTGAACACTGGGGATGATTGCCCCCGAGGCTTGACACGTTCCAGTTTTGTTCCAGCATGGACGCCCGTCGCTCGCGAGAGTCGGCGGGCGTCCGCTTTTCCGCGCCCCGGCTTGGGAGAACCGGCCGTCGGCTAGGCTTCGGTAACCATACCGGGGTCAAGGTCGTGCGGTGTGATCCTGGCGCGCCCGCCGCGGCGCCTGATACGGAGTCGTCCGCCGATGGCCCTGCCCAATGCGCTCACGGCCAAGCTCGAAGCGGTCCAGGCCGAGTACCGCGTCGCCCCGCACAACATCGACGCGGAGCAGGCGCTGCTGGGCGCGATCCTGGTGAACAACGACGCCTATTACCGGGTGTCGGACTTCCTGCTGGCCGAACACTTCATGGAGGATGCCCACCAGCAGATCTTCACAGTGGCGGCGTCCCTGATCAAGGCCGGCAAGCTCGCCACGCCCATCACCATGAAGACCTATCTGGGCGACGCCGATTTCGGCGGCCAGACGGTCATGCAGTACCTCGCGCGACTGGCCGCCGACGCCACGACGGTGATCAACGCCGGCGAGTACGGCCGCACGATCTACGATCTCGCCATCCGCCGCCGGCTGATCGCCATCGGCGAGGACCTGGTGAACGGCGCCTACGAGGCGCCGGTGGAGGAGTCGCCCCGCGACCAGATCGAGCACACGGAGCGGCGGCTCTACGAGCTCGCCGAGGCCGGACGCTACGACGGCGGCTTCCAGAAATTCTCGGACGCGCTGACCGCCGCGGTCGACATGGCCGCCAAGGCCTACCAGCGCGACGGCAAGCTCTCGGGCATCGCCACGGGCCTGTCCGACCTCGACGCCAAGATGGGCGGCCTGCAGCCCTCCGACCTGATCATCCTCGCGGGCCGCCCGGCCATGGGCAAGACCTCGCTGGTGACCAACATCGCCTTCAACATCGCCAAGGCCTACCGCGGCGAGAAGCAGCCGGACGGCACGACCAAGACCGTGAACGGCGGCATCGTGGGCTTCTTCTCGCTGGAAATGTCGGCCGAGCAGCTCGCCACCCGCATCATCGCCGAGCAGTCGGGCGTGCCGTCCTACAAGATCCGCCGCGGCGACATCCGGCCCGAGGATTTCTACAAGATCACCGACGCCGCCCGGGACATGCAGACGATCCCGTTCTACATCGACCAGACCGGCGGCATCTCGATCGCGCAGCTCGCCGCCCGCGCCCGGCGCCTGAAGCGCCAGAAGGGCCTCGACCTCCTGATCGTCGACTACCTCCAGCTCCTCTCGGGCTCGTCCAAGCGCAGCGACAACCGCGTGCAGGAGATGACCGAGATCACCACCGGCATGAAGGCGCTGGCCAAGGAGCTGGCCGTGCCGATCATCGGCCTGTCCCAGCTCTCCCGTCAGGTGGAGAACCGCGACGACAAGCGGCCGCAGCTCGCCGACCTGCGCGAGTCGGGCTCGATCGAGCAGGACGCCGACGTCGTCATGTTCGTGTTCCGCGAGGAGTACTACGTCGGGAACAAGAAGCCCCGCGAGGGCACGGAGGAGTTCTTCGCCTGGGAGGCCGAGATGCAGCGCGTCCACGGCAAGGCCGAGGTGATCCTCGGCAAGCAGCGTCACGGCCCCACCGGCACCGTGGAACTGCAGTTCGACGCGAACATCACCCGGTTCTCGAACCTCGCGCAGACGGACCGGATCCCCGAGCAGATGTGAGCGTCGCGCCGTCCTCGGGAGCGCAGCACGCGACCCAGGCCAGCGCCCCACGGGGAGGCCACGGAGCGACACGGGCCGGCTTCGCTACGCTCGCACCGTCGCGGAAGCCGTCCGCTCATCCGGCCCCGGAACGACGTCTGGGGCATCCGGGCCTTCGTCGGCAGACGCGAACCATCGCCAAGCCCGGCCGTTGTGGGAGGGTGAGTCCCGCCGCGGCAGGAGCGACGATGAGTGAGCCGACCCCTCCGAAGATGCCGTACTGGCACGTCTACACCGATGCGGAGGGTGTGAGCCGCCAGGAGCTGTTCCACCTCGAGCGGTTCAAGTTCGAGGGGATCAACCCCGAGACCGCGCCCCAGTGGAACGACAAGATGGATCCTGCGCCGTCGGTCGTGACCTTCACGGTCCTGCCGGTCGGCTGGGTCGGCGAGTGGCACGAGAACCCGCGGCCGCAATGGATCGCGATCCTCTCGGGCCGCTGGTTCGTGGAAACGATGGACGGCCACCGGGTCGAGATGGGCCCGGGCGAGCTTATGATGGGCGAGGATCAGAACACCAAGGAACGGGATGGCAAGAAGGGCCACCTCTCCGGCACGGTGGGCGACGAGCCCTGCACGATGATCGTGACCGGGCTCCAGGTTGAGCCGACCGTCAACCAGCCCGGCCGCTTCAAGTAAGGGCGGCCCCATGGACGGCTTCGAACTCACGCAGCCGCGCTTCAAGGCCTACATCCTGCCGAACGCCCCGCTGCAGAAGCTCGCCGACGGGTTCCGCTGGACGGAGGGCCCGGTCTGGTTCGGCGACCGCGACGAGCTGCTGTTCTCCGATCTTCCCAACAATCGGGTGATGCGCTGGGCGGAGTACGCCGGCCTGAGCGTCTACCGGGAGGCGGGCGACTTCGAGAACGGCCACGCCCGCGACCGCCAGGGGCGGATGCTGTCCTGCTCGCACCGCGGCCGGCGCATCCATCGGACCGAGCTCGATGGCCGCATCACCAGCCTCGTGGAGCGCTACCGCGGGCGGCGGCTGAACTCGCCCAACGACATCGTCTGCAAGTCGGACGGGACGATCTGGTTCTCGGATCCACCCTACGGCATCCAGACCGACTACGAGGGTGGCAAGCAGGAATCCGAGCTGCCCGCCGCCGTCTACCGCTTCGACCCCCGCGACGGCTCGCTGCGGGTGGTGGCCGACGATTTCCAGGGCCCGAACGGGCTCTGCTTCTCGCCCGACGAGCGGCGGCTCTACATCGTCGAGACCGGGCTGCAGTTCGACACCGACCCGCTGCAGCACGTGCGCGTGTTCGACGTGGCCGAGGACGGCAGCCTGTCGGGCGGCTCGGTGCTCTTCAAGATCGCGCCCGGCAATGCCGACGGGATCCGGTGCGACGAGCACGGCAATGTCTGGTCGAGCGCCGGGGACGGGGTCCACTGCATCGACCCCGGCGGCGAACTGGTCGGCAAGATCCTCGTGCCCGCGACGGTCGCCAACCTCACCTTCGGCGGCCGCAACAACAGCCGCCTGTTCCTCTGCGCCTCGCAGGCACTCTACGCGATCTACGTGAACGTGCGGGGGGCACCGCTCCTGTGAGCGGCATCGCTCCCCCGAGCGGCATCGCTCCCAAGAGCGGCGTGCGCGCCCTCGTCGGCTTCGGCCGCACCGTCGCGGACCTCGCCGTCACCGAAGCCTTCTACCGGGACGGGCTCGGCTTCGCGCGGATCGCTCCACCGGAACCCCTGCCCGGCGCGCAGGCGGAGGCGATGGGCCTCGCGGGCCAGCGCGCCACGCAGCTGCGCATGCGGCTCGGCGGGCAGAGCGTGACATTCATGACGGTGGATCCGCCCGGCGCGCCCTACCCGGCCGATCCAGCGGCGACGGATCCGTTCTTCCAGCACCTGGCGGTCCCGGTCCGCGACATGGGGGCCGCGGCGGCGCAGCTGGCACGGCTCGCACCGATGCCGATCAGCCGCGGCGGGCCGCAGCGTCTGCCGGCCTCCACGGGAGGCGTGACCGCCTACAAGTTCCGCGACCCCGACGGGCATCCCCTGGAGTTGATATACTTTCCCGACGGGCCCGCCGCGACCCGCTGGCGCGACGCGCCGGGCCTGTTCCTGGGAATCGACCACTCGGCGATCACCGTCACCGACCTCGACGCCACCCTGGCCTTCCTGACCGGGTCCCTGGGAATGTGGGTGGCGGAGCGCGGCCTGAACCGCGGACCGGAGCAGGCGCGCCTCGACGGCGTCGACGATCCGCAGGTCGACGTGATCGCCCTCGAGCCTCCGGAGCCCGCGCCGCACGTGGAGCTCCTGCATTACCGCACGCCCGCGACCGAGCGGCGGCTCGTCTTCGGGCCCGCCGACCGGGCCTCCACCCGCTCCGTGTTCACCGCGGCGGACCCGCAGTCCCTCTCGCACCGCCTGCGCGAGAGCGGACAAACTCCGCTGACCTCCGCCGACGGCGCGGCCGCCTATTGCGCCGGCCCGGACGGACACGGCTTCTTGTTCGTGCGCGGCTGAGGCCGCGCTTTCGGAAGGGGGCCTCCGGGCTTGACGCGTCGCCCCTCCGGCGTCCAAGCCGGCCGCCCCGGAGGTGAGATAGATGCCGCTCCTCGCCCTGCCCTTTCCGGCCATCGATCCGGTGGCGATCGCGATCGGGCCGATCACGATCAAATGGTACGCGCTCGCCTACATCGCCGGCCTGATCGGCGGCTGGTACTACGCGCGCCGCCTCGTCATGTCCGACGGTCTCTGGGGCGTGGTGAAGCGCCCGCAGGTCGCCGACATCGACGACCTCGTCGTCTGGGTGGCGCTCGGCGTCGTGCTCGGCGGGCGGATCGGCTACGTGCTGTTCTACAATCTGCCGATGTACATCTCCGATCCGTGGGAGATCCTGGCGATCCGCAACGGCGGCATGTCGTTCCACGGCGGCTTCGTCGGGGCGATCCTGGCTTTCGTGCTGTTCGCCCGCGGCAAGGGCCTCAACGCCTACACGCTCCTCGATATCGGCGCCGTGGTGGTGCCGATCGGCCTGTTCTTCGGCCGGATCGCCAATTTCGTGAACGGCGAGCTCTGGGGCCGGGTCGCGCCGGACTTCCCCTACGCGATCGTGTTCCCGAGCGGCGGGCCGCTGCCGCGCCACCCGAGCCAGCTCTACGAGGCGGCCACCGAGGGCCTGCTGCTGTTCATCGTGATGGCGCTCAGCGTCCGCCGGTTCGGCTTCCGCAAGCCGGGGCTCCTCGGCGGCATCTTCGTCCTCGGCTACGCGCTGGCCCGGACCTTCTGCGAGTTCTTCCGCGAGCCGGATCGCCAGCTCGGCTTCCTGTTCGGCGACCATGTCGGTCCGATGGGCGGCGGCGTGACCATGGGCATGCTGCTGTGCGTGCCGATGATGATCGTCGGCCTCACCTACATCGTGCTGGCCGCGACCGGCCGGACACGTCCCCGCCATCCCGTCGAGGCGCCGGCGGCCGAGGCGGCCGTCGAGGCGTGACACCGCTCGGAGCCGAGATCGCGGCGCTGATCCGCCAGAACGGGCCGATCGGTGTCGACCGCTACATGGCCCTCTGCCTCGGGCACCCGGTCCACGGCTACTACCGCACCCGCGATCCCCTAGGTGCCCAGGGCGACTTCACCACCGCGCCCGAGATCAGCCAGATGTTCGGCGAGCTGCTCGGTGCCTGGACAGCCTACGTCCGCGGCTCGATCGGGGCGCCGGATCCGCTCCTCCTGGTGGAGCTGGGGCCCGGCCGCGGCACGCTGATGGCGGACGCGCTGCGCGCCTTGCGGGCGGCGCTCCCCGGGGTGCGCGTGGCACCGCACCTCGTCGAGACGAGCCCGGTGCTGCGGGCCGCGCAGGCCCGCGCCCTCTCCGGGACCGGCGCCGTGTGGCACGACAGCGTCGAGACGCTGCCCGAGGGGCCCAAGATCATCCTGGCCAACGAATTCTTCGACTGTCTGCCGGTGCGCCAGTTCGAGCGCCGGCCGTCGGGCTGGCACGAGCGGCAGATCGGCCTCGATCCGGCGGGCGGTCTCGCCTTCGGCCTGTCGCCGGAGCCGGTCCCGGGCCTCGTGGCGGACGGCCCGGACGGCGCGCTGATGAGCGTGCCGGCGGCCGGCCTCGCGCTGATCCGCGCGCTGGCCCGACGGCTGGTTTCCGGTGGAGGCGCCCTGCTGGTCGTCGATTACGGCCATGTCCGCCCGGGCTTCGGCGACACCCTCCAGGCGCTGGCAGGACATCGTTTCGCCGACCCGCTGGCGGAGCCTGGCGAGGCGGATCTGACGCATCACGTCAATTTCGCCGCCCTCGCCCAGGCGGCCCGGGCCGAGGGCGCAGCGATCCACGGTCCGGTCGATCAGGGTGATTTCCTGGCGGCGCTCGGCCTCGGCGCCCGTGCCGAGCGGCTGAGGGCACGGGCCAATCCGGCGCAGGTCACCGCGATTGATGCGGCCGTCACCCGCCTGACCGATCCGGGCCGGAGCGGCATGGGCAGCCTGTTCAAGGTGTTGGCGGTGAGCGGCCCGTCCCTCGGGCCGCTCCCGGGATTTCCGGCGCCCTGAGCCGCCGGGAAGGTCCTCAGCCCCGAACGGGGTCGGGATCGCTCAGCCGAAGGAGCCGAAGCCGGAATCGGTCTGGCTGGCGGGCCGCGGCGTCGGCGGCGCGGGCGGGTTGAGGTCGGTCGGGTCGAAGGCGGCGGGCTCTCCCGTGACGGGGTGGGCAGGCGCGCTCGGGATCCGGGGCTCTTCGGCCTCGGGCGTCTCGGGCAGGGCGTCGGTCTCGATCCCTCGTGACATTGCGATCCTTCTCAAGGCGGAGCCGGATCGGCTCCATACTGCAATGCAGCAAGAATCTGACGCTTGAACGACATCGTCAAGGGTCCGCCCTTGCGCTATCGGGGCGCGACAGGGGCAAGCGCGAGGCCGACCGTGACCGCAGGCATGTTCATCGAGGCGCCGGAACTCTCCGCCCACGCGGGCATGCGCCACGCCTTCTTCACCCGCGTCGGCGGGGTCTCGGAGGGCCTGTACGCGTCGCTCAACGGCGGCCTCGGCTCGCAGGACGCGCCGGAGCGCGTCGCCGAGAACCGGGCGCGGATGTGCGCGCGGCTCGGCCTGCCGCCGGACCGGCTGGTGAGCCTGTATCAGGTCCATTCGGCCGAGGTGGTCACCGTCGAGGCGCCCTTCGCGGCGGAGCGGCCGAAGGCCGACGCCATGGTGACGCGGGTACCGGGCCTGGCGCTCGGCATCGCCACCGCGGATTGCGGGCCGATCCTGTTCGCGGACCCCGAGAACGGCGTCGTCGGCGCAGCCCATGCCGGCTGGAAGGGGGCGCTCACCGGCGTGATCGGCGCGACCGTGTCGGCGATGGAGGCGCTCGGGGCGCGGCGGAGCCGGATCGTCGCCGTCCTGGGACCGACGATCGGGCAGGCCTCCTACGAGGTCGGCCCGGACTTCGTCGCGCGGTTCCGGAGCGACGCCCCCGGCATGGAGCGCTTCCTCGGCCCCGGCACGCGGCCCGGACACGCGCAGTTCGACCTCCCGGGCTTCATCCTGGCCCGGCTGGAAGAGGCCGAGATCGGTGAGGCTACCGCCCTGAACCTCTGCACCTACGCGGATCCCGAGCGGTTCTACAGCTACCGGCGGACCACCCATCGCGGCGAGGCGGATTACGGCCGTCTCATCTCCGCGATCGCGCTCGTCCCCTGACCGCGCGGTTCCTCACGATGCGGGGGTGCGACACTTTGTCGACCGCGAGACCGAAAAAAGCGTAGCCGTAAATGAACCTTGGCCATTCGGCCGCGTTCAGGGGTTAAGGTGCCGGGGAAAACGGCGGGTTGCCACAAGGGGCCGCGAGAGCGGTCGGCGACACCGCGGAGCGCAAAGCAACCCTGGAACCGCTGGAACGCAGCCAGACCCGGTTCCGCAACCGTTCCCGCGACGGACGGCGCGGACCACCAGTGAGGACCAGATCATGAAATCCATGCTCCGTGTGACCACGGCCCTCGCGGGCGTCGCCTTCGCCGGCTCGGCCTTCGCGGCCGACCTGCCGCGCCGCGCCGCCCCGCCGCCGGTGTTCACCCCCGTCCCGGTCTTCACCTGGACCGGCGCCTACTTCGGTATCAACGCCGGCTACGCCTTCGACGCCAGCGACCGCAACACCGGCAACACCTTCGCGGTACCCTTCCCCTACGCCGCCCCCGGCACCGTCGCCTCCTTCCGCAACCGCAGCCAGGACGGCTTCTCCGGCGGTGGCCAGATCGGCTACAACTGGCAGCTGACCCCGGGCTCCGGCGTCGTGATCGGCGTCGAGGCCGACGCCCAGTACCTCGACTTCGGCCGCAGCCGGAACAACGCCTTCGTCTCCGGCGCCGTCGCCCCCGGCTACTACCTCACCGACCCGCGCGGCCTCTCCAGCCTCGACTTCTTCGGCACCGTGCGCGGCCGCCTCGGCTACGCCTTCGACCGTACCCTCGTGTACGGCACCGGCGGCTTCGCCTACGGCTCGGGCAGCGCCGACCGCTCCTTCGGCGGCTACGCCGGTAACGACAGCTTCCGCACCGGCTGGGCCGCCGGCGGCGGCATCGAGTACGCGCTCCCGACCGACTCGTTCCTGAACTTCTTCCGCTCCTCGGCCGTGACGCTGAAGGTCGAAGGCCTGTACGTGAACCTCGACCGCGGCACCCGCAACCAGGGCGCGTTCGTCATCAACGCCGCCAACAACTTCCCGGTCGTCTACAGCGGCGTCGGTCGCCGCGACGACCAGTTCGCCGTCGTCCGCGCCGGTCTAAACTACAAGTTCGGCACGTTCTAGGATCGCGCGGCCGCGGCCGCGCCCCACCGTCGACATCCGGGAAGCCCGGCCGGCAGGTCGGGCTTCTCGCTTTTCGGGGTCCGCGGATGAAGTTTTCGCAATCCCCCTGACAAAGCGTCGCCGCGCACCCATGTCCTAGCTGCCATGCGGCGCGTTCGGGCCCGCGGGTGAGATTCGAGGAGGACGACTCCATGAACAGCGAAGAACGCGACGTCATTTCGGGAATCTTCCAGCGGCTGGAGCAGGCGCAGACCCAGCCCCGCGACGCGGAGGCGGAGCGCTTCATCGCCGACAAGCTCCGCGCGCAGCCCTACGCACCCTACGCGATGGCGCAGCTGATCTACGTGCAGGAAGAGGCGATCAAGAGCCTGAACCAGCAGCTGGAGCAGGCCCGCAGCCAGGCGGCCTCGGCCCAGCCCTCCGGGGGCGGCGGCTTCCTGTCGAGCATCTTCGGCGGCGGCAGCCAGCAGCGCCAGGAGCCGCAGCCCGGCTACGGGCAGCCGCGTCCGGGTGGCCAGCCCTGGGGCAACCAGGGCGGCGCGCCGCAGGGTTACCCGCAGCAAGGCTACCCGCAGCAGGGCGGCTACCCGCAGCAGCAGGGCGGCCCGTGGGGCGGCCAGCCCCAGGCCCCGGCGCGCGGCGGCGGCTTCATGGCGACGGCGCTGCCCATGGCGGCCGGCGCGGCGGGCGGCATGCTCCTCGGCAGCGCCCTGTCGAACGCCTTCGCGGGCGGCCATTCGAGCCTCGGCAGCGCCGCGGCGGCCGGCCTCGGCGGCGGTGGGGGCGAGACCATCGTCAACAACTACTACGGCGACGGCGGCAACCAGGATCTCGGCTCGGCCCTCGACAACAGCGGCAGCGACCTGGGCGGGTTCCAGGACGCCGGCTACAGCGATCCGGGCGGTGATTTCGGCGGCGACCTCGGCGGCGGCGACGACAGCGACTGGACCTGATCGGCGCTGACATCGAGCGGAAGGCCCGGTCGCGTCAGGCGCGGCCGGGCCTTCTCCGTATCGGCGGGTTCGATCCGCGACGGCGCGCGCGTCGGGCGCTCAGAGCACCTCGACCCGGGTTCCGACCGGCACGCGGTCGTAGAGGTCGATGACGTCGTCGTTCATCATCCGAATGCAGCCCGACGAGACCGACTGCCCGATCGTGTTGGGCTCGTTCGTCCCGTGGATGCGGTAGAGCGACGAGCCGAGGTAGAGGGCGCGGGCGCCCAGCGGGTTCTCCGGGCCGCCGGCCATGTGGCGCGGCAGATCGGGACGACGGGCGAGCATCTCGGCCGGCGGCGTCCAGTCCGGCCACTCCGCCTTGCGGCTGACCGTCTTGAGACCGCTCCAGGCGAAGCCGGGGCGGCCGACGCCGATCCCGTAGCGCAGCGCGCGCTGCCCCGCCTGCACGAGGTAGAGATGCTTGCCGGCGGTGTCGATCACGATCGTGCCGGGCTTCTGCCGCCCCGCGAAGGCGACTTCCTGGCGCTGATACTCAGGCGGGACTGCGCGGCCGATCCGCCCCGGATCCGCCTGGGGCGCACCGTAGGCGGCCGCGGGCGGCGCGCCGTAGGGCTGCGGGGCACTGTAGGACTGGCCGTACGCCTGCCCGTACGCCTGCCCGTAAGCTTGGGCAGGCTCCGGCTCAACCGGCACCAGCTCGCCGGAATAGGCGGCGACCCGCTGCTGCGGCGCGGCGCGCTGCGGCCAGCCGCGCCCGGCGCCGCCGGCGCTGCCGGTGACGAGATACTCGATGAGGCCGCCGCCGTAGCCGCCCTCGGCGTAGCGCGCCTGCTGCGCCCAGGCGGGGCCGCACAGCACGAACGCGGCCGCAGCCACCCCCATTCCCATACGGACTGAACGCCGCATCGCCGCATGCTCCCGAGCCGGAGCCCACGCTCCCGGCCCGCGAACGATCCCGTCACATTTTACCGAATCGGGTGAACAAACGTGGTGAATCGTCTCCGCAGCCCGGCCTCTCCCCGGCCCGTCGCCGCCAGCGTGAATCGGCGGTTAAGCTTGGCGGCACCGCCCGGCCTCACCCCGGAGCGGGCAGAGCCCGCCGGAAGAAGCTCGGCAGTCACAGTCCGCTAACCGTTATGGTAGACAGTCTCGGCGACGGAACCCGAACGCTCACGCCCGGACGATGACCCAGAAGCGCTATCGCATCGAAGACAGTCTCGGGCTTCCCGCGGCTCCCCCTCCCGGGCCGGGGGCGTCCGCCTCGAGCGAGCGCCTGGAGGAGATCTTCAACGCCATCCAGGACTTGCGCCGCGTCACGCAGATGAGCGCGAGCGAGACCATCGAGTCGTGCCGGCGCGAGCTGCACGAGGCGCTGGCGATGCGCACCGAACTCGACGTGATGAAGGAGGCGATCACCCGCACCAAGTCGGAGCTGGCGACGCTTCACCGGACCGAGAATACCGGCAAGGGCATGCGCCGGGCGGCCGACGAGCTCGACGCGGTGGTCGACTCCACGGAGCGCGCCACCACGCAGCTCCTCGGCGCGGTCGAGGAGATCGAGAGCCACGCCGGCATGCTCAACGCCGCGACGCTGCCGCCCGGCATGAAGCCGCACGTCGACGTGATCCTCGAGCGCGTGATCACCGCCTACGAGGCCTGCAACTTCCAGGACCTGACCGGCCAGCGGATCACCAAGATCGTCGGCGTGATGAAGTTCATCGAGGAGCATCTCGACCGGCTGATCGCCACGTGGTCGGAGCTCGACAGCTTCAAGGAACTCATCACCGTCATGCCGGTGCCGACCTCCCTGGACGACGAGAGCTCGCTCCTCAACGGGCCGAAGCTCGACCACGACGTCGGTCACGTGGATCAGAGCGACATCGACTCGCTGTTCGACTGATTGATCGGATTGGGCGCGCGATTTTTGTCGCCGCCCCCGTCCCCCTGGCGGTCCGGAGCGCTTAGATCTGCGGTATGAGCCGCAGAGCCCTCTCAGACCTGCCCCCCGACACATTCGACGACGGCCGCGACGCCGAGCGGGACGAGGCCGTCGACGAGCCGGAAGCCGAACTCCCCGACACGGAGACGCCGGAGATCGACTTCGATTTCGAGCCGGGCGCCGTCCAGGCCGGCACGGAGGTGATCCGCCGGTTCTGGTCGACCCTGCCGTCGTCGCCCGGCGTCTACCGGATGTTCGACCATCGCGGCGACGTCCTCTATGTCGGCAAGGCCAAGAACCTGAAAGCGCGGGTCGGCTCGTACGCGCGGGGCCAGGCGCACTCGAACCGCATCGCCCGGATGATCTCGCAGACGGCGGCGATGGAGTTCGTCACCACCGCGACCGAGACCGAGGCGCTCCTCCTCGAGGCCAACCTCATCAAGCAGCTGAAGCCCCGCTTCAACGTGCTGATGCGGGACGACAAGTCGTTCCCCTACATCCTGGTCACCGACGACGGCCCCGCCCCGCAGATCGTCAAGCACCGGGGCGCCCGGCGCCGGAAGGGCAACTATTACGGCCCCTTCGCCAGCGTCTGGGCGGTGAACCGGACGGTGAACGCGCTGCAGCGCGCCTTCCTGCTGCGCACCTGCACCGACAGCTACTACGAGAACCGCACCCGGCCCTGCCTGCTCTACCAGATCAAGCGCTGCTCCGGCCCCTGCACGGGCGAGATCGGACCCGAGGACTACGCCGCGATGGCGGATTCCGCGCGGGCGTTCCTCGCGGGCAAGTCGAACGCCGTGAAGGACCGGATGCGCGCCGAGATGCAGGCGGCGTCCGAGGCGATGGAGTTCGAGCGTGCCGCCCGGTTCCGCGACCGCATCGCAGCCCTGTCGGCGATCCAGGGGGTGCAGGGGGTCAACACCCAGGGTGTGGAAGAGGCGGATGTGTTCGCCCTCGACGAGCAGGCCGGCCAGTTCTGCATCGAGGTGTTCTTCTTCCGGAACTTCCAGAACTGGGGCAACCGCGCCTATTTCCCGAAGGCCGACCGGACCATGACGCCCGACGAGGTGCTGGGCTCGTTCATCGGCCAGTTCTACGACGACAAGCCCGCGCCCCGGACGGTGCTGACGAGCCACGCGATCGAGGACGCGGAGCTGGTGGCGGCGGCCCTGTCGAGCCGGGTGGAGTACCGCGTCGAGATCCACCGGCCGAGCCGCGGCGAGCGGAAGAACCTCGTCGACTACGCCCAGCGCAACGCCAAGGAGGCGCTGGCCCGGCGCCTCGCCGACACGGCCTCGCAGGGCAAGATGCTCGCGGCGCTCGGCCAGGCCTTCGGGCTCGACGGCGCACCCCGCCGGATCGAGGTCTACGACAACTCGCACATCATGGGCACGAACGCGGTCGGCGGCATGATCGTCGCCGGCCCGACGGGCTTCATGAAGGCGCATTACCGCACGTTCAACATCAAGTCCGAGGATCTCACGCCCGGCGACGATTACGGCATGATGCGCGAGGTGCTGCAGCGGCGCTTCAAGCGGCTCGCGAAAGAGGCGCCGCGCACCGAGCGCGAGGCGGCCGCGGGCGAGGGCGAGGTGCCGGAGCCGGTGCCCGCGCCGGCGGAGGAGAACGATGCGTTCCCGGCCTGGCCGGATCTCGTGCTGATCGACGGCGGCAAGGGCCAGCTCGAGGCCGCGCGGGCGGCGCTGGAGGAGGTCGGCGTGGCGGGCGTTCCCCTGGTCGGCGTCGCCAAGGGCCGCGACCGCGATGCCGGCCGCGAGACGTTTTTCGTGCCCGGCCGCCCCCCCTTCAAGCTTCCGCCGCGCGACCCGACGCTCTACTTCGTGCAGCGGCTCCGCGACGAGGCGCACCGCTTCGCCATCGGCAGCCATCGGGCCAAGCGGAAGCGAGAGATGGTGAAGAATCCCTTGGACGAGATCGCCGGCATCGGCCCGAGCCGCAAGCGCGCGCTCCTGCACCATTTCGGGACCGTGAAGGCGATCCAGCGCGCCGCCTTCGAGGATCTGGCCAGGACCCCGGGCGTGAACGCCGCCACAGCGCGGGCGGTCTACGACTTCTTCCATGCCGGCGCCTGAGAACCCGGCCGCGATGGCCGAGGCAGACTCAGAGGCGTTGACGCCCGGGCCCCGCTCTGATTTCACCCCTGCGATGAACGCCGTCCTTCCCCGACGACGGTCGCCGGCCTGGACGCTCGCGAATTGCCTGACCTACGGGCGCCTCGTTGCCGTGCCGGTGATGGTCGCGCTGCTGTTCTGGCCCGAATCCCACACGGCGCGGTGGACGGCGCTGGGGGTGTTCGTCGCGGCCGCGATCACCGACTATCTCGACGGCTACGTCGCCCGCACCTACCACCAGAGCTCGGCGCTCGGCCGGATGCTCGATCCGATCGCCGACAAGCTCCTCGTCTCGGCCTGCCTGCTGATGCTGGCGGCGGACCACACCATCGTCGGCTCGAACATCTGGGCGGCGATCGTGATCCTGTGCCGCGAGGTGCTGGTCTCCGGCCTGCGCGAGTATCTGGCGGAGCTGAAGGTCGGCGTGCCGGTCAGTCGGATCGCCAAGTGGAAGACCACCGTGCAGCTCCTGGCGCTCGGCTTCCTGGTGGCCGGCCCGGCGGGCGAGACGGTGCTCCCGGGAACCGAGGCGATCGGCCTGACGCTCCTGTGGCTCGCCGCCGCGCTCACGCTGTGGACCGGCTGGGACTACATGCGGGCCGGGATCAAGCACGTCATCGACGATCCGCGCTGACGGATCCGCCTCCGGGACGCGCGGTCCCTGCCCTGTCTCCGGTACGGTGATGCGATGAAGCTCGTCTATTTCGCCTGGGTCCGCGAGCGGATCGGCCGCTCCGAGGAGGAGCTGGCGCCGCCGCCGGAGGTCGCCACCGTCGCCGATCTGGTCGGGTGGCTCCGGGGCCGCGGCGAGGAGTACGCCTACGCCTTCGAGGATCCGGGCGTCGTCCGCGCCGCGATCGACCGGGCCCATGCCAAGCCGGACGCGCCGATCGCGGGTGCCCGCGAGATCGCCTTCTTCCCGCCGATGACGGGCGGCTGAGAACCGGCCGCGCCGCGCACGTAGTCCGCCGGGGTTGCAACGGGTCGGCTTCCGCGGACATTGGCGCCGTCGCTCCGGCTGCCCGTCAGCCGAACGGCGCGCGGGCCGAGCCGAGTTTTTTACGGGTTCGGCCCGCCTCGGGACGCCACAATCCGCGGAACGCCCAAGCTGGCATTGCCGTTACCCGCTACCGAAATCGGTATTGGAGTTTCAGCATGCGCATGACCTTGCTCGCGACCGCCGCCCTGTTGAGCCTCGGCGCCGCCGCGCAGGCCCAGACCACCGTCATCGAGCGCGACCGACCGGCCGTCGTCGTCGATCGCCCGGCGAGCGAGTCGAAGTCCGTGACCGTCCATGACCACGGCGACGGCTGCGTCACCAAGACGGTGCGCAAGGAGAACGACATGGGCGATACGAAGACCGTGAAGAAAGAGAGCTGCGACTGAGGCACGCGAGCGGGTCGGGCCGGAGCGCGGTCCCGCGCGCCCAGCCCGGCCAGGCCCCTGCGCGTCTTCGGTTCAGCGCCAGCCCGCGTCGATGAAGTACGGGTGGCCGGTGCACATGCGTGCGTCGTCCGAGGCCAGGAACAGGACCAGCGCGGCGACGTCGGCCGGCTGGATCCGCCCGTCCAGGCATTGCGCGGCGACGATCTCCGCCTCGCCCTCCGGCGCGTACCATCGCTCCTGGCGGGGCGTCTGAACGTTGCCGGGCACGACCGTCGCCACCCGGATGTTGTCGCGACCGAGGTCGCGGGCCAGGGCGCGTGTCATCCCCTCGATCGCCGCCTTGGCGGTCTGGTAGAGCGGCATCTCCCTGAGCCCGAGATGCCAGCTGATCGATCCGAAGTTGAGGATCACGCCGCCGCCGGCGCGCTGCATGGCCGGGACCGCCGCCTGGGCGGCGAAGAACAGGTGGCGCAGGTTCACCGCCATCCGGTCGTCCCAGTAGGCGGGCGTCACGTCCGCGAGGGCGTGGCGGTCGTCGTTGCCGGCATTGTTGATCAGGACGTCGAGCCCGCCCAGGGCCGCGTCGGCCTCGGCGACCAGCGCGCGGACCGCGTCGACATCGGTCAGGTCGCAGCGCCGGTAGAGCGGGGCGTGCGCGGCGCCGGGCCCGAGACGGGCCACCACGGCGCGGGCCGCATCGTCCGCGATATCGCAGAACAGGACGCGGGCCCCCTGCCCGACGAAGGCCTCGACCAGCCCCGCGCCGATGCCCGAGGCGCCGCCGGTCACGAGGACGCGCTTGCCGGCGAGGCTCGGATACCGCGCGCGCTGATCCGGCTGCGCCGCCATCGGACCTCCTCGAGGTTTTAAGGTAGACCGGAACTTGTCTGAGTTTACCACGGTGGCCGGCCGCCGCAACGGTGGCGGGGCCGCCTGAGATTCGCGAAACGTTAACGGTTCGCGAATGACATCGTCGGGTCTTCTAGAAAGGAACACCCGATGCCCCTGCGTCTGGAACTCAAGCCGTTCGAGCGGCTGATCATCAACGGCGCGCTGCTGCGCAACGGCGACCGCCGCTCGACCTTCCTGATCGAGACGCAGTGCAAGTTCCTGCGCGAGAGCGAGATCATCACGGAGAGCGAGGCCGACACGGCCTGCAAGCGTCTCCACCTGACGCTGACGGTCATCTACCTCGCCGACGACCCCACACAGAGCATCGACCTGTTCTTCCGGCAAGCCACCGACCTGCTCGGGCTGGCGCCGGCCGCGGCCGGGCAGATCGCCGCGATCGCGCAGGCCGTCGAGGCCGGCGAGTATTACCGATCGCTCAAGCTGAGCCGCAAGCTCGTCGAGTGGGAGGCCGCCGGCTCGGCATCGCAGGCCGTCGTGCCGGACCAGGCGGCCGCTCCCTGATGGGAGAGCCCGGCCTCAGCCGGGATTGCCCTGAAGACCGGCGGCGATGTGATTGTTGATCGACACCAGCGTGGCGATCTTCTCGGGCGTCGGCGCGATCATGGTGTCGATGCAGCTCTGGAGCACGAACACGCCCAGGCGGCCGACGCCCTGCTTCACGTCGGCGGGGAGCGGGTTCACGTCGGACGTCGCCTCGGAGGTCAGCAGCGTCCAGACCCGCTGGTTGAACGTCAGGGCCTCGTTGATGCGTCCGGCATCGCCGCTGGCGAGCCCCTGACTGGCGCCGATGAGCTTCTGTGCGGCCTTCAGCAGCACGGCGGATTCGGCCTCGCGGGGCGACAGCGCGCTGTGGGAAGTCTTGGCGTAGGCGTTGGCGGCGTAGTTCATCGGCGGTCCAGCCCCGTCGTCGGGCCTGCCACTGAGGCAAGCTAGCGCGTAGCTGTCGCAGACCAGGAGTTAAAAGCGCGTGAGCACCGCGTCCGCCATGATCCCGCCGGGTTGGTTATCGACGACGCTCTGCGGCCGAAAGAAACCGGCCCCCGGATCCCGACCCCGATGTTGAATTTCGTTCTCGGAACTGTTGCCGGCGGCCTGATCGCCTGCGTGCTGACCATCGCGGCGGCGCGGCAGCCCGAAGTTCAGTCCCGACTCGGTCTGATACCGGCGGCGCCCGCGACGCTGGCGGCCGTCACGAAGCCGGTCGAGCACGATTGCGGACGACGGACGGAGCCGGCCCCGAAGATCGGCTCCCAGGAGATGCTGTTCAACCGCCAGAGGTTTTGGTCGGTCGCGCCGTAATCAGAACGTGCCGATCAGCATCAGCAGCATCGTCGTGGCGACGGTGGTGCTGACGAAGCCGCAGAGGGCGGCCGCGAAGGACGGACCGGTGCGGGTGACGGCGGGCTCAATGTCGTTCGGGAGCGTGGCGGGGGTCATCGGCGCAGAACCTTCTCGGCGACCAGCGTCGCGCGTGTCGCGGTGATGCTTCAGGAACGGGACGTCCGAGGTGCGATCGCGCACCCGGTCAGTCGCAGCGGTTGATTTTCTTGGCGATCCGCAGACCCCGCAGCTCGCTGCGGAGATCGATGGCCACGACGCCCTCGCCGCATCGCTCGAACGCGTCGCGGGCATCGTCGTAGCGGTCGCCCACCTCGTCGAGCGTGTCGCAGACGCGGTCGTGGTCGCCCAGGCGGGCTTCCTGACGCGCCTGGAAGCGCAGGGCGTTCGCCTCGTCGACCTTGCGCTGGGCTTCGATGCAGGACGGCAGGGCCGACGCGGCGGAAGTCAGGGCGAGGCCTGCCAGAAGGCTGGCGAGGCAGCGGGTCAGAGTGACCGACTTGGCACTCACGGGAACACTCACACACGGTTTGTGATGGCAGATCCGCGGGCGGGCCTGCCGGGTTTCTCGGAGCGGCTCAGATCCACTCCCTCTCTGTCCGCTGAAACAGTGAAGCTGACGTGAAAGTTCCGCGCCGAATCACGCCTTCCGGCGCAGGCGGGAGGTCAGGATTACCGAGAGTTGCACGGGGGCCGCACCCATCGGATCGACGCCGACATCGTACTGCTTCGGCATCGGCTTGAGCTTGCCGTGGCTGTGGCCGTGGAGGTTGAGAGCCCCCCGGCTCATGCCGTTCCAGGTGCGGAACGCGTAGTGGCAGAGCACCACCATCCGCCCCTCGACGGCGAGTTCCGCGTAGTGCCGCACCGACGCCCAGCCGGGCGCCGTCAGCGTGTCCGGCCCGTCGTTGTTGCCGACGATCAGGTGCTTCTCGCCGTTCAGTCCGGCGAGGATCGCGCGGATCCGGTCGCCGCTCGGTCCGAGGGCGAAATCGCCGAGGTGCCAGACCGTGTCGTCGGGCGAGACCGTCGCGTTCCAGGCCGCGATCAGCCCGGCATCGTGGGCCTCGAGATCCGGATAGGGCCGGTGATCGAAGCGCAGCGCCCGCGGGTCGCCGAAATGGGTGTCGCCCGTGAAGAAGATGGTCACCGCTCTGCTCCGCCATGCCTCTGCGTCTTGCTTCAGCGTCTCGCCCCGGCGCCTCGCCTCGGCGCCTTGCCTCGGCGCCTTGCCTGGCAACGCCGCCGGATTGCCGCCGAAATCGGCCTGCGGCCGCCTTGTTCCCGCGGACCCGCGTCCGCCTGGCGCGTTGACGGCCCGCGCGGCAGGGTCGAAGCCTCCCCCGGCGAGGCGCCAGCGGGAGGGCACGGGGCATGCTGGGAACGGTGGGATTCGCGTTCCTGGCCGGCCTGCTCTCGGTGCTCTCGCCCTGCGTGCTGCCGCTGATCCCCATCGTGCTCGGGACGGCGGCAGCCGAGCATCGCCTCGGTCCGGTCGCGCTGGCAGCCGGCCTCGCCGTCGCCTTCACCGCCATCGGGCTGTTCGTCGCGACGATCGGCTTCACCGTCGGGCTGGACGGCGACGTGTTCCGGCGCGCCGGCGCGGTGCTCTTGGTGCTCCTGGGCGCGGTGCTGATGCTGCCGCGACTCCAGGCCCGGGTCGCGACGGCGGCCAGCCCGATCGGCGCCTGGGCGGAGGACCGCTTCGGCGGCGCCGGCTCCGGGGGTGTGTCCGGCCAGTTCGCCGTGGGGCTGCTGCTCGGCGCGGCCTGGAGTCCCTGCGTGGGCCCGACCCTGGGCGCGGCCTCGCTGATGGCGGCGCGGGGCGAGCGTCTCGGGGGTGTCGCCCTGACCATGCTGGCCTTCGGGATCGGCGCCGCGGCCCCGCTGATGCTCCTCGGATTCGTCTCCCGCGAGGCGCTGCTGCGCTGGCGCGGCGGCCTCGCCGCGGCCGGCCGGGCCGCGAAGGCCGCGCTCGGCGCCGTGATGGTCGTGCTCGGCCTGCTGGTGCTGACGGGCCTCGACAAGCGGGTCGAGGCCGCGGCCGTCGCGGCCTCGCCGGACTGGCTCAACGCGCTGACAACGCGCTACTGACCCGGCGAGGCCCCCGGGTTATCCGGAACGGAGTTCAGCCATGAGCGATGCCCCCCGCCTGACCAGTCTCGCCCACGGAGGCGGATGCGGCTGCAAGCTCGACCCGGCCACCCTGCGCCAGCTCCTCGCCCAGCAGCCGGCGGCGGGCCCGTTCGAGCGGCTCCTCGTCGGCAACGAGACCGCGGACGACGCGGCGGTGTGGGAGCTCGAGGACGGCACCTGCCTCATCGCCACCACGGACTTCTTCACCCCGATGGTGGACGACCCCGTCGATTTCGGCCGGATCGCCGCGACGAACGCCATCTCGGACGTCTACGCCATGGGCGGCCGGCCGCTCTTCGCGCTGGCGATCCTCGGGATGCCGCTGGGCAAGATCGACCCGGAGGTGGTCGCGCGGATCCTGCGCGGCGGCGCGGAGCAATGCGCCGAGGCCGGCATCCCGGTGGCGGGCGGCCACTCGATCGACGCGCCCGAGCCGATCTACGGTCTCGCGGTGATCGGGACCTGCCGCCGCGAGGCGGTGCGGCGCAACGCCGACGCGGTGGCCGGCGACGCCGTCCTGCTCACCAAGGCCCTCGGGGTCGGGGTCTACTCGGCGGCGATCAAGCGGGCGACCCTCGACGAGGCCGGCTACCGCGACTTCATCGCGACCACGACGCTGCTCAACCGGATCGGAACCGACCTCGCCGCCGATCCCGCCGTGCACGCCCTCACCGACGTCACCGGCTTCGGCATCCTCGGGCACGGCCTGGAGATCGCCCGCGGCGCCGGCCTCACGCTCGCCCTCGAGGCCGACGCCCTCCCGCTGCTGCCGCAGGCGGAGGCGCTGGCGCGCGCCGGCGCCGTCACCGGCGCCTCGCACCGCAACTGGGCGGCGTTCGGCGAGGCGGTGGACCTGCCCGCCGACCTCCCTGAGTGGCGCCGCCACCTCCTGACCGACCCGCAGACCTCGGGCGGCCTGCTGGTGACCTGCTCGGCCGACCGCGCCGACGCGATCCTGGCGCGCGTCCGGGCGGCCGGTTACCCGGCGGCCGCCCGGATCGGCCGGATCGAGCCCGGCCCGGCACGGATCCGCGTGGCGGCCTGAGGCGCCGCCCGATCCGAGAGGCAATCTTCAACCTTCCCGTCCAATCTGCCGCCCCGCACGAGACCCGAGCCGCCGCCAGAGCCGCCTTGACCGACGCCGCAGACATGTCACCGCCCGCCCACGGCGTCGTCGGCTGGCCGCTCGGGCGCAGCGCCCACGCGCCGTCCCGCCCCGGGTCGCTGCCCGACGGGCGTCCGTGGCCGCGGATCCGCGTCGTGACGGTGGCCCGCGCGGATGCCGCCCTGGCCGGGACCGTGGCGTCGGTTCTGCGCCAGGGCTATCTGGAGGTGCGGCACGACGTGCTGGACCCGACGGCCGGCCGCGCGGCCGCGGCGCGGGTTTTGGCGGATCCCGACCCGGAGCTTCTGTTCTGGCTCCGCGCCGGCGACCTGCTCGCGCCGGGCGCGCTGACCGCCCTGGCGCTGGAGGCCGCGCTCACCGGCGCCCACGCGGTGGCGGGGCTGCGCGTCCTGTTCGACGCCGCCGTCCGCGGCCTCGACGGCCCTGGGGTCGCGGAGGACGCGCAAGGTCCGGTGCCGGCGGCAGACGGCATTCTCTGGCGGCGGGGCGCCCTCGCGGCCGGCGCGCCCCTCGATGCCGACGGCATGCTCGACGCCGCCTCCGCCTGGTCGGCGATTCCCGAGAACCGGCGCAGTCTGATCGGCCGCCCGGTGCTGCTCCGCAGGCTCGACGCGCCGCTGCCCCCGCCCGCCGCCGGCCTGTCGATCGTGTCGCTGACCGGCACCGGCACCCGGGGGGGCGCGGGCGTGGCCCAGCGCCGCCTGGCCGAGGCGCTGACGCTCGCGGGCCATAGGGTCGCGGAGGTGACGCTGAGCGGGCGCCCCGAGGCCGCCGAATGGAGCGACGAGTTCCCGCGGGCCGAGGCCGCGGTCGCGGCGGCCGCCCCCGATCTCGTCCTCGCCGGCAACCTGCACGGCGCCACCCGCAGCCTCGACGTTGTCGGCCGCCTCGCGCGGCGGGTGCCTGTCGGCCTCGTGCTGCACGACCTCTTCCCCCTGACCGGCCGGTGTGCCCACCCCCGCGACTGCGGGCGCGCCGCGTCCGGCTGCGACGCCGCCTGCCCCGGCCCGGACGAGTACCCGGAGCTGGCGCCCGGCCGGATCGCCGGGATGCACGGCCGCAAGCGCGCAGTGCTCGCCGGCGCCTCGCCCGGGTCACCGACCGAGTCCTCCGCGCCCTGGCTGCTGGCCAATTCCGACTGGACGCTGGCGCGGGCCCGCGAACTGGCACCGCCCGGCAGCGTGGTCGAGCCCGTCCGCCTGGCCTTCCCGACCGCCGTGTTCCGGCCGGGCGATCGCGCCGCGCTGCGCCGCACGCTCGGCCTGCCGCCCGACGAGGTCCTGATCCTCGTTTCGTCGGTCATCGTCGACGGGCCCGACAAGGGCTTCGCCGACCTCCGGGCCGCGCTTCAGGCCGTCGCGGGACCTGGCGTCGGCGTGGTGGCGATCGGCCGGCTCGACGACCCGGCCCGGCTCGGCGTCGCGAACCTGTTCGCGCCCGGCCTCATCGCCGACGAGGCGGTCCTGGCCGCGTGGTACGGCGCCTGCGACCTCCACGTCACCGCCAGCCGCCACGAGACCCTCGGGCAGACGCCCATCGAGGCCGGGCTGTGCGGGGTGCCGACGCTCGCCTACCGCACCTCCGGCCTGACCTCCGCGGTGATCGACGGCGTGTCGGGCCGCCTCGTGCCGGTGCGGCCCGGCGCCCTCGCGGAGGCGCTGGCCGCGCTGGTCGGCGACCGCGAGGCCCGCACACGGCTCGGCGCCTTCGCGCGCATCGCCCTGGAGAGCCGCTACAGCCCGGCCGCGTCGGCGCTGTCGCTGGACGCCGTCTTCCGGCGTCGGGGTCTGCCGAGCGCCGCGACGGGCCCGCGCTTCGCCCCCGAGATGCTCGGACACTTCCCGTTCGCGGCGGCCCTGCGGCCGGGCGCGGCCGGCACCGTCCCGACGGTCTCGCGCCCGCTCGTGCGCCGCCTGCGGCGGGCCAAGCAGATGGTCTTCGGGCGGCGGATGCCGCTCCTCGTGCGCCGGTGCCTCTACCTCGCCGGCGCGCTGCGCCGGAGCACGCCGTGACGGCGAGCGGCGCAGATGCGGGCGGCGCGCGGGCGGCGCCGGGGCGGCGGCGGATCTACCTCGATCAGACCCATCTGCGCGACCACGTGACGGGGATCGAGCGGGTCACCCTCGACCTGTTCGCTCCCGACCGGCTCGCCCCGCACGCGGTGCGGCCGGTGACCGCGGGCTCCCTGCCCGGCATGATCGCCGCGCAGCAGCTCGGACTGCCGGCGCGGGCGCTGACGGATCGGGACGCCCTGTTCCTGTTCCCGGGCTTCCCGCCCGGGCCGCTCTGCGCCGTCGCGGCGTCGCGCTGCCTGCTCTACGTCCACGACACCTTCCTGCTCACGCGGAAGGAGGATCTGAGCCTGCGCAGCCGGCTCTACATGAGCCCGAGCTTCGCCCTGGCCCTGCGCTGGTGCCCGAACCTGTTCGTCAACAGCCGCACCACCGGGGCGGACGTGCGCGCGCTCTGTGCCAGGCGCGCCCGCGTCGCGCTGCTGCGGCCGCCCGTCCGCGACGCCTTCGGCCTGGAGGACCTGCCCGGACCGGCGGCCTACGCGCCGGGCCGGACGCTGCGGATCCTGGCCATCGGCACCATCGAGCCGCGCAAGAACTATCCGGCGACCCTCGCGCTGACGGCGGCGCTGATCCGCGCCGGCATCCCGGCGGAACTCCATCTCGTCGGCCGGGTCGGCTGGGGGCGGCACGCCTTCCTGGAGGCACCGCCGCCGTTCCTGCACCGCCACGGATACCTCACCGACGCCGAACTGCGCGCCCTCGCGGGCTCGTGCCACCTGCTGCTCTCCACCTCCAAGGCGGAGGGGCTCGGCCTGCCGCTGCTGGAGGTGCAGCACGGCGGCCTGCCGGTGGTGGCGCCGGACGACCCGGTCTTCCGCGAGGTGCTGGGCGGGTCGGCCCTGCTGATCCGGCCGGAGCAGCCCGACGCGGCCGCGCGCGCCCTCGCCGGGTGGATCCGCGACGGCGCCCTGGCCCGCGCCGCCGGGATGAGTCGGGCCAACGTCGCGCGCTGGAACGCGGCCGCGGCCGAGGACGGGGCGCGCTTCCAGCGCTTCCTGGCCGGCGATCCCGCGGCCTACGATGCGCTGGAGTCAATTGTCGCACACGAGGGCGATGGCTGACGCGGCTTACGTAGTCCCCAACAAATCGGGAACTTTTCACGCCGGATTGTCGTGACAGTTAGGACTGCATCAGTAAGCGATATCTGCCAGCTTCCTGCTGCAGATGCCGCATCGGAGCGACACTACTGGCCCGGTATGTCGATTGCTGGGCTCCCGGAGAAGGCAGCGCCTCGGACGCGCACCTGTTCCAGACCGGCACGGAGCTGGTCAGAAAGGGAACGGGCGAAGAGGCTGGTGACGGGCGGCGGTCTCCGCCGAGGCAGGTCAGGGAGCGGGGCGTATGTTCGACTTCTCGACACGGATGAGCGGCGAGCAGCCCGTCCGGATGGTGCTGCCGCAGGTCGCGCCGCCGACCGATAGCCGCGTGATCCTGCGGCGCCTGTGGCGCGGCAGCGGCTTCATCGTGCTGGGCGGCCTGTTCATGGTCGCGGTGGCGGTGGCGCTCCTCGGCCTGATCCCGCCGCGCTACACGTCGAGCATCCAGGTCCTGGTCGATCCGAGCGACCTGCGCGTCGTCGAGAACGACGTGAACGCGCGCCAGCCCCAGGCCGATAGCGGCGTGTCGATCGCCGAGAGCCAGGTGCGGGTGATCCAGTCGGACAGCGTCCTGCGCCGGGTGATCGCCAAGCTCCACCTCGACCAGGACGACGAGTTCGTCCTGCCGGACGGCAACAACCCGACGCTGACCTGGATCAAGGGCGCGCTGGGCATGCTGCCCCCGCCGGCGAGCCGCGACCCGGTCATCACCGCCCTCGACACGCTGCAGAACCGCCTCACCGTCCGGCGGGCCGAGCGGACCTTCGTGATCGACGTCTCGGTGCAGTCCCGCGATCCCGAGAAGGCCGCCCGCATCGCCAACGCCGTCGGCGACGCCTACTTCGCCGAGGAGGCCGCGGCCCGGACCGAGACCGCGCGGCGCGCCTCCGACGCCCTGGCGGGGCGGCTCAACAGCCTCAAGCGCGACGTCGAGCAGGCCGAGAGCGCCGTGGTGCGCTACCGCGAGGACCACAAGCTCGTGGCCGCCAGCGGCCGCCTGCTCACCGACCAGCAGCTCGGTGACCTGAACCAGCAGCTCGTCACCGCCTCGATCAAGACCGCCGAGGCCAAGTCGCGCCTCGAGCAGGCGCGCCGGATGCGCTCGTCGGATCCCAGCACCGCCCTGCCGGAGATGCTGCAGAGCCTGGAGATGCAGGCCCTGCGGCAGCAATACGCGACGCTGTCCCGCAACACCGCGGAGCTCGCCACCCGCCTCGGCGAGCGCCACCCGGCCATGGCCGAGCAGTACGCCCAGCAGCGCGACCTCCAGCGCCTGATCCAGCGCGAGAAGGAGCGGATCATCGAGACGACCCAGAAGGATTACGACCGCGCCGCCGCGAGCGAGGCGGCGATCCGGGCCAATCTCGACCGGGTGAAGAACGAGACCGCGTCCAGCGACCGGGCCTATGTCGGCCTGCGCGAGCTGGAGCGGACCCTCGACGCCCGCCGCGGCATCTACGAGGCCTACCTGAAGCGCGCCCGCGAGGCGAGCGAGCAGGAGCGGCTCAACACCACCAACGTCCGGATCATCTCGGCCGCGGTGCCGGCGCGCCAGCGGACCTTCCCGCCCTCGCCCAAGATCGTCCTGCCGGTGGCGCTGGTCCTCGGCCTGCTGCTCGGCGGCGGCATCGCCCTGCTGCTGGGCGCCGACAGCGACCGGCGCCGCAGCCTGCGCGCCGCTACCCGGCCGGCCGCGAGCTTCCGGGCCGCCGATGCGTGACAGCGGTGAGATCAGCCTCTACCTGGGCGCTATGGATCCGGTCCTCAGAGAGGCACACACGGTGAGCGCCCCGGCCTCCGCGGCGTCCGGGTCGCCGCAGACAGGCGCGACCGTCGAACTCTTCGGGCACCGGTTTCACACCGGTCCGGCCGCGGCCCTCGTGGCCGCCGTCGCGGCCCGGCGAGACGGCCGGCCGCGCATGATCGTCACGGCGAACGTCGATCACATCGTCCAGCTCAGCGAGAACGCGCCGTTCCGCGAGGCCTACGCCCGCGCCGCGGCCAGGACCCTCGACGGGATGCCGCTGGTCTGGCTGGCCCGGAAGGCGTGCGGCCGGCCCGTGCACCGGATCACCGGCCACGATCTTCTGGGCTGCGTCCTGGCCGATCCGCCGGCCTTCGCGCAGCGGGTCTTCTTCGTCTCGGCCCGCCAGGATGCGGCGGACGCGCTGGCGACCCGGCTGCAGGCGGCGGGGCTTCCGGCCGGCGCCGTGGCGAGCGCCGTGCCGCCCTTCGGCTTCGAGCACGACGCGGCCTACAGCCGCGCCCTGGCCGAGCGGATCCGCGCCCACGGGACGACGCTGCTGGTGATGGGGGTCGGGGCGCCCAAATCCGAGATCTGGGTGGATCGTCACGGGCAGACGCTCGGCGAGCCGGTGGTCTTCTGCGTCGGCGACGCCCTCAACGTCGCCGCCGGTTTCCTGCCGCGCGCGCCGCGGCTGATGCAGCGCCTCGGCCTCGAGTGGATCTACCGGTTCCTTCAGGCGCCGCGCAGGCTGTTCCGGCGCTACTTCATCAAATCCTGGCGCTTCATCGGCCTCGCCGCGCGGGACCAGCTCCGGCGGCGCCCCGGCTGACCTCAGCGCCGCTCCGCGAACAGGTCCGGCCGCCGCAATTGCAGCGCGAAGAGCAGCGTCAGCGACTTCATGTCGGTGATCGCCCCGCGGCGGCCCATGGCGGCCAGTTCCGGCAGCGGGATCTCGTGGACGGCGACGGCCTCGCCCTCCGCGGCGAGACCGCCGCCGGTGCCGGTCCGGTCGGCCTCGCCGTAGGCGGCGAGGAACAGATCCATGCGCTCCGTGGAGATCCCCGGCATCGACCAGGCGCTGGCGACGAAGTCGAGGGCGCTCAGGCGCAGGCCCGTCTCCTCCATCGCCTCGCGCCGCGCCTCGTCCTCGGACGCGCCCTCGTCGAGGAGCCCGGCCGGCACCTCGATGTGGCTCGGCGGCCCGCCCGAGTAGAGGACCGGCGCCCGGAACTGCGAGACGAGCGTGGCGACCCGACGGTCCGGATCGTAGGGGAGCACCGCGACCGCCCGGCCGTGATCCTCCATCTCCCGCGTGATGCGGCTTCCGTCCTCCTGCATCACCTCGGCGACGAGGTAGCGCGCCCAACCGTCATGTACGAGGCGCACGCCCCCGATCCGCGGTGCCATTCCGATCTCACCTCGCTCCTGGAAGCCCGACGGATCGTTCAGGAATGCGGCGGCCTTGCGGACACGGTGATGCGGAAGCGCAGGCGCACCGCGGGCGGCCCTCCGAGCCGCTCGGCGGCGTCGAGGCGGGCGCCCTCCTCGCGCACGAGGTTCGGGATGTCGAGGGCGGCCAGCGGGTCGGTGCAGGTCACCACCAGCGTCTGGCCGGCAGCGAGGCCGCGCAGCGCCTTGCGGGTGCGCAGAACCGGAAGCGGACATTTCAGGCCGCTCAGGTCGAGGTCGACGCAGTCCGGATCCTCGTCCCGCACACCGGAAGCTCCCGAACCGGCGCGGATGCCGGCCCCGGCGCGTCATAGGCACCGCCGCGCCCCGGCGCCAGCGGCGCCCTCACCACACGTGATAGCCGAAGGCGGGTCCGGAATAGCTGTCCGGCGCCGTCCAGACGTAGCGGGGGCCGTTGTAGCCGTACTCGAAGCCGCGGCTCGGGACGGGCGCGTAGGCGTAGCCGTAGCCGAACGGCGCGGGATAGCCGTACTCGCCGTAATAGCTGTACTCCGGCCGCCCCCGCGCGGCCACGGTGCCGGTGACGCGGCCACCGGCTCCGGTGTGCCAGCGACCCGGTGTCGGCGCCGGACCTGAGCCCTGGAACGGCGCCAGGTCGGCGGCCTGCCCCGTACCGGAGCTCGCCGGCACGGATGCCAGCCCGGCGAGGATGGCGGCGATGATGCGGGTCATGATGCGTCCTCTCCCCGAGCGCGGCGCCCTTTCGGAACATTCCATTAGCACGTTCCAAGGCCGATTCGCGCGGGCCACGAGCGCCGCTCAGGCGGTCGCTAGAAGACGCACTCGGTGAAGGCCGGACGCACGCAGGCGCCCCAGCGTCCCTCGTAGTCGGCGAGGAGATCCTCGGCCCGGGTGCGCCCGGCCGCGACGATGGCCTCGAGCGGCTGCAGGTAGATCACCTCGTCCCGACCCTCGGCGTCGCGGCGGCCCCGCGCCCGGAGGCCCGCCCGGGCGATCGCCAGGGCCTCGGCGGCGACGGCCCCGAGCGTGGTGTTGGCCACCGGGGTCGCGAGCCCCAGGCGCGGCGCCGTGGCCCGCGCGGCCTCGCGGTTGGCGGGGCTCCACCCCTTCACGAGGTCGAGGGCCGCGTCCAGGGCCGACTCGTCGTAGAGGAGCCCCGCCCAGAAGGCCGCCTGGGCGGCGATCATGCCGGGATCGCCGACATCGGCGCCGCGCATCTCGAGGAAGCGCTTGAGCCGCACCTCCGGGAAGGCCGTGGAGGCGTGGTTGGCCCAGTCCGAGACCGTGGCGAACTCGCCGGGCAGTTGCGGGAGCTTGCCGGCCATCAGGTCGCGGAACGAGGCGCCCGACACGTCGTGGTAGGTGTCGCCCCGCTTGACGAAGTACATCGGCATGTCGAGCAGCCAGTCGACATAGGCCTCGTAACCGAAGCCCGCGTCGAAGGCGAAGGGCAGCATTCCGGTGCGGTTGGCATCCGTGTCGCGCCAGATCTCGGACCGGCGCGACAGGAAGCCGTTCGGCCGGCCGTCGGTGAAGGGCGAGTTGGCGAAGAGCGCGGTCGCGACCGGCTGCAGCGCCAGGGACGCGCGCATCTTGCGCACCATGTCGGCCTCGGAGGCGAAATCGAGATTCACCTGCACGGTGGCGGTGCGCAGCATCATGTCGAGGCCGAGGGACCCGACCTTGGGCATGTAGCCGGCCATGATCCGGTAGCGGCTCTTGGGCATGACCGGGGTCTCGTCGCGCCGCCATCGCGGGCTCATGCCCAGCGTCAGGAAGCCGATGCCGAGGGGATCGGCGACCCGCTTCGTGGCGGCGAGGTGCGTGGCGAGCTCCGCCGCCGTGGCGTGCACGTCGGGGAGCGCCGCGCCGGACAGCTCGAACTGGCCGCCGGGCTCGATCGAGATCGCGCCGCCCGCCTCCGCCGACAGGCCGATGATGTTGCCGAGATCGAGGATCGGCTCCCAGCCGGTCTCGCGGGCGAGCCCCTCCAGGAGCGCCCGGATGCCGCGGTCGCCCTCGTAGGGAACCGGCGTCCGGGTCTCGCGGTAGAACGGGATCTTCTCGTGCTCGGTGCCGATCGCGAAGCGCGCGCGCGGCTTCTCGCCCGCCGCGAACCATTCGATCAGTTCGGCGCGCGTGGTGAGCGGCGTGGTGTCGTTGCTGTCGCGCGCCATGCGCTGCCTGCCCGTGCGTCTGACCTGTGCCTGGGAACGGGCGCGCCGGACTGCTCCGGCGGATCCACCCGGTACGAACCCGCTCTCGCGAGCGGGATCCGGGCGGACACCCGCCCCCGACCCCGATGAGCACGCGGCGCAGGCGGCGTCCGATCCGGGACATAATCGAGCCGCCGTGAACCCACAACGCGGCGGTCTCCACCGGCGCGCCGCTTCACGTCCGATCCAGCGAAACAATCGCCCGGCGCGATCCTACCATGTGCGCGGGCACACATGGAAGGATCGGCCCGCCGTCAGCGCGCGTCGCCGAGCACCGCCTGCACCAGGGTCAGCACGGCGACGGCGGCGGTGTCGGCCCGCAGGATGCGCGGCCCGAGGGAGAGCGCCACGGTGTTCGGCCGAGCCCGGATCAGCGCCCGCTCCTCCTCCGAGAAGCCGCCCTCGGGGCCGACCAGCACGGCGAGCGGGGGCGGCGCCAGCGGGTCGCCGGCCGCCCGCAGGGCCGCGACGGGGTCGCGCACGGGCGCGTCCTCGTCGCAGAACACGAGGAGCCGCCCGGGCGCGAGGCCCGCGAGCGCGGCCGGGAGGCGCTCGGGCTCGGGACATTCGGGAATCGCCAGGATCCCGCACTGCTCGGCGGCCTCGACGGCGTTGGCTCGCAGCCGGTCGATGTTGACGCGGTCGCCCTGCGTGAACCGGGTGATGACCGGACGGATCGTCCCGGCCCCCATCTCCACCGCCTTCTGCGCGAGGTAGTCGAGCCGCGCGCTCTTCAGCGGGGCGAACAGGTAGTGCAGGTCGGCGCGCTCGGTCTGCGGGCGCGTCTGCGCGGCGACGTGGAGGTCGGCGCCCTTGCGCCCGGTCTGGACCAGGTGCGCGCGCCACTCGCCGTGGCGGCCGTTGAACACCAGGACCGGATCGTCCGGCCCGCGGCGCAGCACGTTGAGCAGGTAGTTGGCCTGGGCTCGGTCGAGGGGCAGAATCACCCCCGCGGCGAGATCGGCCGCGACGTGGAGGCGCGGAGCGGTGAAGTCGTAGGCCGGCATGGCGGCGTGGTCGCGCGGGTCGGCGGGCCTGTCAACGCGGGATGCGTTCCCGAAAGTGTTGCCGAATGGTTACGAGCCCCGGTTTTCCGCAGCCAGTCCACCGGCTCATGGCGCAGCCGGTTTGCCGCTCGATTGACGCCACAATCCTATGGCGAACCCAAGGGAACGGAAGAGAGCCGGCCGCTCGCGGAGTCGGCAGGGGCGTCGAGGGAGTCGCGGAATGGCGAAGGGGAGTCTGAAGCTGGGGGCGGCGGTGCTGGTCGGCACCGTCCTGTTCGGCACCGGCGCGTTCGCGCAGAGCGCGGCGCCGGAATGCGGCGCCATCCAGAAGACCCTGGCCGAGCGCAAGGCCCTGGTCGGCCGCGCCAACGCGGCGTCGCAGTCCAAGAAGAAGATGACCCCGCAGGAGGCCTGCGCCCTGTTCGGGAAGCTCCAGGCCAACGGCGCCGAGGGCATCAAGTGGATCGCCGCCAACAAGGAATGGTGCTCGATCCCCGATTCCTTCGCCGAGGGCTTCAAGGCCGACCACATGAAGGTCAGCGGCATCCGCACCAAGATCTGCAGCGTCGCCGCCCAGGCGACCAAGATGGAGGCGCAGGCCCGCGCCCAGGCTCAGGCCCAGGCCGGCGGCGGCGGCGGCGGGCTGCTCGGCGGTCCGGGCTTGACCGGAAGCTTCAAGCTGCCGCAGGGCGCTCTCTGAGATCGTCTGAGAGGATCACGGATCCGGCGCGGGTCCCCCTCTGCAGCGGCGGGGATTTCACGTGCGGGACGACCGGAGATCCGACCGATGAACGGCACGGTGTTTGACGACGGGCGGCCGGCCGATGCCGTCTCCGGGCACTGGGTCGACCGGCGGGCGCCCCGACCCTGGCGCCCGTATCTGCGCCTGGCCCGGATCGACAGGCCGATCGGCTGGTGGCTCCTCCTCCTCCCCTGCTGGTGGTCGGCCGCCCTGGCGGCGATCGCCGCGGACCAGGCCTTTCCCGATCCCTGGCACTGCCTCCTGTTCCTGATCGGCGCGGTCGCGATGCGCGGGGCGGGCTCGACCTACAACGACATCGCCGACCGCGACCTCGACGCGCAGGTCGAGCGCACGCGCCTGCGCCCCCTGCCCTCCGGGCAGGTGCGGCCGCGCCACGCGGCCCTGTTCCTGGTGATCCAGGCCCTGATCGGGCTCGCCGTCCTGCTGCAGTTCAATGCGGAGGCGGTGGTCATCGGCCTGTGCTCGCTGCTGCCGGTGGCGATCTACCCGTTCATGAAACGGGTCATGCCGATGCCGCAGGCCATCTTGGGCCTGGCCTTCGCCTGGGGCGCGCTGATGGGCTGGGCCGCGGTGTTCGCCCGCCTCGACCCGCCGGCGCTCCTGCTCTACGCGGGCGCCCTGTGCTGGGTGATCGGCTACGACACGATCTACGCGGTGCAGGATATCGAGGACGACGAGATCGCGGGGATCCGCTCCTCGGCCCGCCTGTTCGGCCGGCACGTGCGGCTCGCCGTCGGGCTGTGCTACGCGCTGGCGGCGCTGTTCGTAGTGCTGGCGGCGCGCGGGGCCGGAGCGGGGCCCGTCGGGTATCTGGGGATCGCCGCCTTCGCCGGGCATCTCGCCTGGCAGGTCCTGTCGCTGCGCGAGCGCGACGGGCGCGGGGCTCTGACGCTGTTCCGGTCGAACCGGGATGCGGGCCTGATCCTGTTCGTCGGCCTCACCGCCGACGCGCTGCTGCGCAACCTGGCCTAGGCGCGGGCGGCGCCCTCAGGTGCGGGCGATGATCTCGTTCTCGCCGCGGAAGATCTGCGGGCGCGCCGGCAGCCGGCCGGTCTTGCGGCGGGCCAGGAAGCGCGGGCGCCGGCGGCCGAGGCCGGCATGGCGGCGGCGGATGCGGACCTGACCGAGAATCAGCCGGCCGATCTGCTGGGAGACCGGGACGAGGAGGCCGTCCTCGCGGACGATCATCCGCACGAGTCCCGCCCGCGCCGCGATGTCGCGCCACACGGCGACGACGTCGTCCTCCTCGAAGCTGCCGAGGCGCTGCAGCACGTCCCCTTCGGCATCGACCAGGATCAGGCTGAACCGGTCGGCACCCACGATCTCCGCGTCCTCGGCGGCGTAGGCGAGCGCGATCCCGGCGGCCCGGCGCGCCCCGGAGACGCGGCCGACGACCGGAAGCGGCGAAGCGACGAAGCGGGGCGCGGTGTCGGCACCGTGCATCGGGTGTCCTGCGTGGCTTTTGTCCGTGGCCGGGGAAGTGTTCATCGGTCCGAGTCCCTGGAGCAAGTGGCGGCCGCTGTCGGGCCGTCCGTTATGCCAAGCAAAATCGCACCCGAACTCCTCCGCACCGCTTAAGAGCCGTCGTTAAGCGAATCTGGACAGCGCTGTCATTTGCGGAATGCTCAATGCTTCCTTGAATGCTCAACATTTCCTTGCGCAGATCGGTCGTTATCGATCGATCAACCAGCATCCTTGTGGCGCTGCGGGAGGCGCCGTACAACGGGGTGACCGGGCGCGCGATCCTCCGCGCCGGGTCTTCACAGCCCGAGCGGGTGAGCCCAGGCGGGCCCGGACGTCCGCGTCGCCGGACGGGCGGGACGGCGAGGCCCTCGCGGGCCGCACGGATTCCACGCGGAGCGCGATGCCCGAGCCTCTCACCGACGATGCCGTATCCGCCCTGATGCCGGAACTGCGCGCCGTGATGCGCGAGGCCGCCGACATCGCCCGGCCCTTCTTCAGGCTCGGCGGTCAGACCTCGGCCCGGATCTGGTCGAAGTCCGGCGGCTCGCCGGTCACCGAGGCGGACGTCGCGGTCGACGCCTTCCTGAAGGTGCGCCTGAGCGCCCTCGTGCCGCGGGCGGCGTGGCTGTCGGAGGAGACTGCCGACGACCCGGCCCGCCTCGGCCACGACCTCGTCTGGATCGTCGATCCGATCGACGGGACGCGGGCCTTCCTGTCGGGCCATCCGGACTGGTCGATAGCGGTGGCGCTCCTGTCGCGCGGCGAGCCGCTGATCGGCTTCGTCCACGCGCCGGTGGGCGACGCGGATTACGAGGCCGTGCGCGGGCGCGGCGCGACGCGGAACGGCGAACCGATCCGCGTCGATCCCAGGCAGAGCCTGCCGGGCGCCCGCATCACCGGCCCGAAGCCGATGCTCGACCGTCTGGCCCGGGGCGCCGGAGAAGACCCGGACTTCGAGGTGGTCGCGCGGATCCCGTCCCTCGCCCTGCGGCTCGCCCGCGTGGCGGACGGCACGGTCGATATCGGGATGATCTCCGGCAATGCCCGCGACTGGGACTTGGCCGCCGCCGACCTGGTTCTCCGCGAGGCGGGCGGCGTGGTCTGCGATTTCTCCGGCGCGGCGACCCCGTACAATCGCGCCGACCCAGTGCACGGCGAGCTGCTCGCCGCGCCGGTGGGTCTGCGCGACCCGGTCCTCGCCGCCTGGGAGCGCTGAGGCCGAGGCCTCGGACGACTCCTGAGGAAGGAGCCGCGGACGGCTCAGGCCGCCGCGGTCTCGCGGATCCTCACCGCGGCGGGCGCGAGCCCGAGACGCTCGGCGAGATGCCAGTGCAGCTCACGCGGGGAGTGGTAGTTGTAGGACCGGTCGATCAGGTCGCTGAGATCGGCCCCGGTCTGATCCGCGGTCTTGGCCCGCGCCAGCTTGCCCACCCGGAAGGTCGGGGCATCGGTGACGGGGG
Organism: Methylobacterium sp. ME121; assembly: GCF_000974725.1. Taxonomy (NCBI): domain Bacteria; kingdom Pseudomonadati; phylum Pseudomonadota; class Alphaproteobacteria; order Hyphomicrobiales; family Methylobacteriaceae; genus Methylobacterium; species Methylobacterium sp. ME121. The sequence goes on along the minus strand of NZ_BBUX01000008.1, from coordinate 86,519 downwards.
AACGGACGCCGCGGCGCCGTGTGTACTCGAATAACATCAATGTCTTTTCTTCTCTGGACCGGACGTTGGCTGCGTCCGGCGTCGTTTCTGGGATATTGCCTCCGACGCGACCGGAATCCGGGCAGTCTCGCCCGGGAAGGCAGCGTCGGAAGGGGGAACCGCGTCAGGCGGCCGCTTCATGCGTCCCCACGACCTTCGGTTGCGCGCGCTGGCGCACCGAGAGCCGCGGGAGGCGCTTCAGAACCCGCGACGGTCAGGCCGCCTGCAGGTTGCCGGCGGCGTCCTTGCCGCTGCGCTTGTCCGTGAGGATCTCGTAAGCGATCCGCTGGCCTTCGATCAGGTTGCGCATCCCGGCGCGCTCGACGGCCGAGATGTGGACGAACACGTCCTTGCCGCCATCGTCGGGCTGGATGAAACCGTAGCCCTTGGTCTCATTGAACCACTTCACAGTGCCGGTATTCACGTAGTGTACCTCGTTCGTCCATAGGCCATCCGCGCGGCGCGAGGGCCGCGTGATGCACCACGGTCTTTCTGGATTTGGCCAGTGCGGCGGGGCGCGAGTCGCTGAACCTTAAACAGCGTCAGCCTCGGTGGATGAGCCCCCCGAGGACGTATTTAGGCGCAGGCTGCGGCCGCAACAAGGCATGGACGGCGTATCATCTGCGCCGCAGGCCGGGATCGGGAGGCGACCGTGCGGCGCCGCCCCCTGTGATTCCGGGCATTCACGATGCATATACGGAATGCGCTCAAGCAGTTAAGGCGCGTGGCTCTGGACGATACATGGCAGGCATCTCGGTCTCGCTGGACGGTGCGAACATCCAGCTCTCCTTCCAGAAGGACGATCAGGCGACGGCGGTGGTGATGGATGCCCGCGCCGCCCGGGCGCTGGTGCGCGCCGTCGGGCAACTCCTCACGGCGATCGACGATACGGACGAGCCCGACATGGCCGACGAGATGGGCGACGAGGAGGTCGCCATGCTCGACGTGACGTCGTCCGCCATCGAGATCGGCACCGACGACGAGGGCCAGGCGGTGGTCGCCCTGCAGGCCGGCGCTCTTCCGCCGTTCCAGCTCCGCCTCACGGACGAAGAGGCCCGCCACGTCGTGACGAGCCTCTCCGAGATCCTCAACGCTCCGCGCGACGTGCGGACCTCGCACGGCGGCCACTGACGGCCGGGCGCGCCGCCGTCCGTTGCGCGGACACAGTCACATGCGCGTGCCGGGGTCCGTCGGCGTGCCGGGGAAGATGTCCGGCTCTGAGCCCGGACCACCGGGTTCTCCGATGCCCGGGTCGTTGACCGGGTAGGGCGTGCGCGGGCCGGTCGGGCCGATATCGGGCTCCTCTTCGGGCGTCGGCGGGGGCGGCGGCAGGTCGCCGGGCGTGGGCTCGGGAAGGCCGGGATTGGCCATGACGCGACTCCTGATGGTTGGGATGCGGACCAACGGGCCGCCCTCGCGGGGGTTCCGATCGCCGGACCGGCTTCCGCTCCCGGAGCGGTCGGGCGGCCGAGGGCCGCGGGAACGGGCGGGACGACCCTCCGTTAGCCCGGCTGATCCCCGAACCGGAGACCCGCCATGCCCGACATCCGCCAAGCCAAGATCCTGATCCTCGCCACCGACGGTTTCGAGGAGAGCGAGCTGACCGTGCCGCAGGCGAAGCTGGCCCAGGCCGGCGCCACCGTGACCGTCGCCGCCCCGCAGTCGCGCCAGAGCAAGGGCACGATCCGCGGCTGGGACAAGACCGACTGGGGCCAGGAGGTCACCGTCGATGCCGACCTGGAGCAGGTCGACCCGGCGTCCTACGATGCCCTCGTCCTTCCGGGCGGCCAGATCAACCCGGACAAGCTCCGGCTCGAGCCGCAGGCACTCGCCGTGATCAAGAGCTTCCTGACGTCCGGCAAGGTCGTGGCCGCGATCTGCCACGCCCCCTGGCTGCTCATCGAGACCGGCGCGGCCAAGGGCCGCGACCTGACCTCGTTCAGCTCGATCCGGACTGACGTGATCAATGCCGGCGGCCGCTGGCACGACAAGGACGTCGTGACCGATCACGGCATCGTCACGAGCCGCAACCCGGGCGACCTCGACGCCTTCTGCGCGAAGATCGTCGAGGAGATCCAGGAGGGCGGCCACGGCGCCCGCCAGCTGGCGGCGTGACCCGGGCGGGCGCCGCCGCTCGCGGCGCCCGGCCTCAGCCGCGGCCGCGCTCGCCGGTGACCTCCAGCACCGCGCAGCCGCGGATCGGACGGCCGTACTCGTCCGCGCCCTCCACGGTGACCCGGTGGGCGCCCGGGGCGAGGTCGTCCGGAAGCCGCGCCGTCCAGATATGGGTCGAGGGCATCGCCTTCACCCAGCTCTTCTTGGTCTCGGGGTAGCGCTCGTAGAGTTCGGTGACGAACGGGTCGAGGCGGCGGGTGCGCGCCATCGGCCGGGGCGGCGCGTCCCCGACCCGGAACGCGAGCTGCGTGCGCGGGCCGCCGTCGAACACGTTGACCACCAGGGTGGTGTCGGCGAGCGCGTCCTGCGGCACCGGCGGCCGCAGCCCCTGCACGGGCCGGGTCCAGCGCACCACCTCGGGCGCGCCGGCCCGCAGCTCGCTCTCGAACAGGATCCGCATGGTCTCGTCCGGCTGACCCTGCGCGGCGACGTAGCGCGACGTGTAGGCGGTGCCGCGGATCGACAGGACGTGGAACCCGTTCGGCGTGCCGTCGCGGCTGTCGGCTGAGGGGATGCCGGTCCGGGTGTCGGGGCCGCTCCACCACGAGCCCGAGACGGCCGTCAGCACGTGGTGATGGTGCCCGTCGGCGAGGTAGTGGTGCTCGGTCGTGTGGGTGTGGCCGGCGAGGCTCAGGACCTTGCGGCCTGCGAGCAGCTCGAGGAGCGCGGCGCGGTCGGCGGTGGTGGTGCGGGGATCGTCCGGCGCCGTGTCGGTGTGCAGCGGGATGTGCATGGCCAGCACGATCAGGTCGTCCCGCGGGATCTCGGCCAGGAGGTTGCGCAGGAAGGCCAGACCGCGCTCGCCGATCCGGCCCCGGTAGGTGTTGGCGCCCACCGGCACCGGCGGCCCGAGCCACTCGACGTTGTCGAGCATCACGAACCACGCCCGGCCGTGACGGAACGCGTAGGTCGGCGCGCCGAACACCCGCTTCCAGGTCTCGCGGCTGTAGCGCGCATCCGGCGCCTGCATGTTGAGGTCGTGGTTGCCCGGCAGGTTGTACCAGGGCAGGCCGATCCGCCCGACGATCCGGTTGGACCGGCCGTAGAGCGAGAGATCGTCGAACAGCACGTCGCCGGTGGTCAGGCCGAAGGCCGCCGGGATCGCCATGGCGCGGGCGACCGCGGTGTCCCGCACGTGGTCCAGCTCGAACCGGCTCTCGGGCTGGGGATCGGTGAACAGCACGACGTCGAAGTCGTCCGGCTCGTCCGCGCGGGTCAGGGTGAAGTCGATCGAGGCCGGGAGCGGCCCGGTGGGCGCGAGCCCGCGATAGCGCAGGCCGAGCGCGGCGGGCGTGCCCCCGGGCTGGTGGATGTAGGAGTGGCGCGGCACGTTGTCGGCGTCGCGCGGCAGGGCGTAGCCCGGCGGCTTGATGACGAAGACCGCGCCGTCGCCCGGCATCGGCAGGCGGTAGCGGCCCCGCTCGTCGGTCCGCGCGATCTCGCGACCGTTGGACACCAGCACGCCCGGCAGCGGGACCGGCTCCCCGCCGGCCGCGTCGCGCGCGGAGACGATCCCGGTGGCCTCCGCGGCGTCCTGCGCGCCGGCCCGGCCGGCCACGAGGCCCAGGGCGGCGGCTCCCGCCACGGTGCTCCGGCGGGTCAGGCCTCCGGGTTGGGTGTCGCGCGACATGGACGGCTCCTGCACGGCTTCGCGGCGCCTCGCGGGCGGTCGGCCGGCGACCGGCTCCGGGACTCGGCCCCCGCGGCCAATCAGACGCGTTTGACCTCCGGATGACAGAGGCGGCCCCGAACGCGCGAGGCCCGCGCCTCGGCAGAGGTGCGGGCCTCGGATCGGGTTCGACGGACGGGCGTCGCCGGGGGCGGCCGGCGCCCGCGGATCCGACTACTCCTCGTCGCCGGGCTCGAAGGTCTGCGGCATCGGCTCGGCGCTGGCGACCGGGGTCGGCGCGCCGATCGTCGAGGGCACGTTCACGCCGTCGCGCTTGTAGATGTCGTCGCGGAACTGGACGATGCCGTCCGGGGTCGACCAGGCGGTGATGTAGGTCCAGTAGACCGGCACGGGCTGGGCGATGTTGGCGTCGATGCGCTTGCCGCTCTCGATCGCCTCCTCGACCTTCTGGCGGTCCCAGCCGGGCGTGTCCTTCAACAGCCACGTGATGTACTCGCGCACGTTCTGCACGCGCACGCAGCCCGAGGAGATGAAGCGGAAATCGTCGCCGAACACGCCCTTGGTGTTCGTGTCGTGCATGAACACGCCGTAGGGGTTCGGGATGTTGATGCGGACGATGCCCATCGAGTTGAAGTCGGCGCCCGAATCCTGCCGGTAGGTGTAGCGGGTACCCTCGTCCGAGAACCAGTTCACGGACTTCGGCGAGATCTCGGAGCCGTTCGACAGGATCCGGATCTTGTTGTCCGTGAGGTAGTTCGGATCCTTCTGCATCTTCGGGATCAGGTCCTTCTTCACGATCGAAGCCGGGACCGTCCAGGTCGGGTTGAAATTGATCTGCGTCGCCTTGGTGTTCATGATCGGCGACTGGCGGTCGATCTTGCCCACGCCGGCGGCGTGGAGCGTGACGACCTGACCGTTCTCGACCGTCTCGACGAGCGCGGCCGGGATGTTGGTGATCACGAAGCGCCGGCCGAGATCGCCCGAGTAGGAGCGCAGGCGCACGACGTTGATCTCGAGCTGGCGCAGGCGGACATCGGCCGGCACGTTCATGGCCTGCTGGGTGGCCATCGTCATGGCGCCGGTCTGGCTGAGGCCGTGCCGGGCCTGGAACCGCTTCACGCCCGCGGCGACGTAGGAATCGTAGACGCCCGAGCTGCCGGCGGCCGGGTCGAGGTCGCCGGTGACGATCAGGCGCTGGCGGATGGCCGCCACGGCCGGGCCGCGCGAGCCGATCCGCAGGTGGTCGGCGCCGGAGACCTGCCGCCAGCCGCCGCGGGCGACGATATCCTTGTAGCGCTCCACCATCTGCTCGGTGGATGCCACGGTCTGGGGCGAGAGGATCGGCACCGTCTCGCGCTGCACCTGCATGCCGGCGGGCGAGGCGTAGTCCTGCGCCCATTCGGCCTGGGCGTAGTTGCCCTGGTCGCGGGCTTCGGCGGCGCCCATGCCGAGCGCGCCGAGGGCGGCGACGCTCAGGATCGTGGTGAACCGGTTTTGTGCCTTCTTGCGCATCGGTCGCTGGCTCTGGTCCGGGGTTCGTCAGGTCGTGACGGGAGCGGATTGTCTCGGGCGCCACGGTGTCGGGATGGCGTTAAGACTCCCTATCGAAGGGGCCGGAATGTGGCGTCGCCGTGCGCCAGCGCACGCCGCGTCCCCGTGCGGCACCCTGGCAACAGCCATCGTCGCGCCGGTGTGGCAGGGATGCCATAGCGGTCAGGCTCGGACGGCGCGCGGGAGCAGCATGGATTCGGGCGAGGCCCTTTCGGATCGCGGTGTCGGGCCGGCCCTGCGGGCCGCCATCGCCGTGCTGGCGCTCTACGCCCTGCTGCTCCAGGCCTTCCTCGGCGGCCTGATGCCATCGCCGACGACGACCGACGGCCTCTGCGCGCAGCATTCCGACGCGCCCGCCCTGCCGGGCGCGCCCGTCCCCCGCGACCACGGCGAGTGCTGCACGGCCGCCCAGGCCACCGGCCCGGCGCTTCCGCCGCGGCCGGCCGCCGTCGGCGTCCGGTGGGCAGTGGCCGCGAACCGCCACCCGGCCTGGACCCTTGCCCGGAGCGTCGGCGCCCGCGCGCCGCCGGGCACCATCGCGGCCCCGAGGGGGCCGCCGACCGCCTGAGCGATCACCACCTCTCGGATCCCTCAGGACGGATGTATTCCCATGAAGACCCTTGTCTCGGCCGCCCTCGGCCTCGGGCTGCTCGCCTCCGCGGCGCAGGCCCACGCGGTGCTGGAACGCAAGCAGGCCGCTCCCGGCACCTCGTATCGCGGCGTCGTCCAGATCATGCACGGCTGCAACGGCAAGCCGACGACCCGCGTGAGCGTCACCATCCCGGAAGGCCTGATCGGCGCCAAGCCGATGCCGAAGCCCGGCTGGACGCTGACGACGGCGCGCGGCCCGTATGCGAAGACCTACGCGAGCCATCACGGCACGGTCTCGGAGGGCGTGACGGCGATCACGTGGAGCGGCGGCTCCCTGCCGGACGATCAGGTCGACGAGTTCACCTTCCTGGCGCAGGTCGCCGGCACGTTCGAGCCCGGCGCGACCGTCTACGTCCCGGTCCAGCAGGATTGCGCGGAGGGCAGCTACGCCTGGTCGGAGATCCCCAAGGCCGGTCAGGACGCCCAAGACCTGAAGGCGGCCGCGCCGTCCTTCCGGATCGTCCAGGTCGCCCAGGCGGGCGGCGCGCCGCCCGCGGGGACGGCCGCGGCCGCGACGACCGTGAAGGCCGGGGACCTGACGATCGAGACGCCGTGGCTGCGCGCCACGCCGAACGGCGCCAAGGTCGCCGGCGGGTACGTGCGCATCACCAACAGGGGGCGCGCGCCCGACACGCTCACGGGCGCGACGGTGCCGTTCGCCAAGAGCAGCGACATCCACTCCATGTCGATGGAGGGCGGCGTCATGAAGATGGCGCCGGTCACGAACGGCCTGACCATCAAGCCGGGCGAGACCGTGGAGCTGAAGCCGGGCGGCTATCACCTCATGTTCGAGGACCTGACCGGCGCGCCGAAGGCGGGCGAGACCGTGGCGGGGACGCTCACGTTCCAGCGGGCCGGCGCCGTGCCGGTGACCTTCACGGTGGCGCCGATCGGCGCGGGCGCGCCGGGCGGCCAGCACCAGCACCAGCACTAGCCGCCCGGACGGAGCGTCGGTCGCCGGGCGACCGATGTGACGCGCGAAGCTCCACGGGGCCGGGCCGCGGCGCCCGGCCGTCGCGGCCGCGCGGCACCGCTCTGTTCGTGGATGCCGGCAACCTCACGAATGCCCGCGACGTCTCGGACATCGCCGCGGCGGCAGACGCCGCCGCGACGGCGGGCGGTCCGGGCGCGCTGGCCGCGCTCGATCCCGGGCGGCCGCAGCGTCTTCGACGGTATCCGCGCCTCGTTCCGAGCGCGCGTCGGACGGTTCGGGGCTCTTCTCCCGGCACCGGACGGCGCGTTAAGGTTAAAAAAACATGAACCCTGCTGTCCGGGCCGATCGGCGCTAAGATTGCGGCGTCGTCCGAAAGCCACGGACGGAGCGTCCCGGATCGGAACGAGCCGGGCCGTCGGACGGCACAGGAGAGGCAGATGAACGGCTTCGATGTCACGTTCCGGGACGATCAGGACTGGGTCGATTTCGGCAGGTCCTACGTCAACTCGGAAGCCTTCAAGGCGCTGTTCCGCGACGGGATGACCCTGGTCGAGGAGACGGCCGCCTATCTCGACGGCGAGGGCCGCGACGAGTCGCGCCTCGTCTCCCGGGACGCGACGCTCAGCTACGCGGCCGAGAGCATGCGCCTGACCACGCTGCTGATGCAGATCGCCTCGTGGCTCCTGGTCCAGCGCGCCGTCGCCGAGGGCGAGATGACTCCGGCCGAGGCCCTGCAGGAGAAGCACCGGGTCAAGCTCGGCACCGCCGAGCCGCCGAAGCAGCAGGATTTCAACCTGCTGCCGATGCGTCTGCAGCAGCTGATCGTCCGGGCCCGGCGCCTGCACAGCCGTATCCTGCACCTCGACGCGCTGATCGCCGAGGACCGGCCGACGCCGCAGCCCGTGGAGAGCCCCGTCGCCGCGCAGCAGGGACTGCTGCGGATGGCGTTCCGGATGAGCGAGGGCTGAGCGAAAGCCGAGCGACGCTCCGGGGAGCGCCGCCGCGCAGGGCCGGCGCTCCGGCCCCGACGGTCAGAATGCCGGGAACTGACCCGGGAACTGCTCCTTCAGGATCTGGCGGATCGCGTCGTTCTGGAACGCGCGGACCAGCTTCGGCACCCAGGGCTTCTGCGTGTCCGCCTCGCGGACGACGATGACGTTGTTGTAGGGGTTGTCGACCTTGGACTCGATCGCGATGGAGTCCTTGCCCGGGATCAGGCCGGCATCGACGGCGTAGTTGGTGTTGATCACCGCGGCGTCGAGATCCTCGAGGCTGCGGGGCAGCTGCGCGGCGTCGACCTCCTGGAACTTCAGGCGCTTGGGATTGTCGACGACGTCGAAGACCGTCGGCAGCAGGCCGACGCCGTCCTTCAGGCGGATCAGCTTCTCGGCCTGCAGAAGCAGGAGCGCCCGACCGCCGTTCGACGGGTCGTTCGGGATGCCGATCAGCGCCCCGTCCTTCAGATCCGCGACAGCCTTGACCCGCTTGGAGTACAGGCCGATCGGCGTCACGATCGTCTCGCCGACCGGGACGATCTTGTAGCCCCGGGCCTTGATCTGGTTGGCGAGAAACGGCTTGTGCTGGAAGGCGTTGGCGTCGAGGTCACCGGCCTGGAGCGCCTCGTTCGGCAGCAGGTAGTCGGAGAACACCACCAGGTTGATGTCGAGCCCGTCGCGGGCCGCGATCTCCTTGGCCCTCGCCCAGAGGACTTCGGCATCCCCGCCCATGATGCCGACCTTGATCTTGTCCGCGGCCAGGGCCGGCGCGGCGGCCAGAGCGGCCAGGGCGAGGAACAGCAGCAGCAGACGTCTCATCGTGTCTCGATCCTAGCAGTGCGTCCGGAGACGATCGGGCCCGGACAGGCAGGGGCGCCCGCGTGACCGCCGCGGCTCCGGCGCGGAGCCCGGGCGAACCGCGGGTGACCGGAGAAGGATACGACGGCCCGGCCGCGCTTTGAACGAACCGGCAGCGGCCGATTCCGGCCACGCGGGCCGCGAGCGCGGCCCGCACGAGAAGAAGCGTTTCCGCCGGCGCGCCCGGACGCGCGGTTCGCCGCGCGGTCCGCGCGATCTTTGCAAACCCGTCCTGTGGATAACGCGCGCCGCCGCGACCGCGCGACGCCGCGCACGAAAACGGGCGGCCCCGCCAGGGACCGCCCGTCTCGAACAGCGTCACCGTGTGGGCTGCGGCGCTCAGCGCTTGCCGAGGTTGCCGAACCGCGAATTGAAGCGCGACACGCGACCGCCGCGGTCGAGCATCTTCTGCTCGCCACCGGTCCAGGCCGGATGGGTCAGCGGATCGATGTCGAGATTGAGGGTGTCGCCCTCCTTCCCGTAGGTCGAACGGGTCTGGTACTCGGTACCGTCCGTCATCACGACCTTGATGAAGTGGTAATCGGGGTGCTCGGTCCCCTTGGCCTTCGCGGCCGCGTCCTTCGCCATGACCTTGGTCCCTGTCTGGCACGCCGGCGGGAAGCGCAGGAGGCGCCGCCCGGCCCGGAATGCGGAAGATGTCACCGGTTGCACCGAACCATGGGTTCGTGGCAACGGCACGTCCAAGCCGACCGTGGTGGCGGCCCGCGGCCATTGAACACACGCAATCGGATGAGCGGCGGCCTATACCGCAGCCGCTCCCCGGTCACAAGCGCCGCGGACCGGGAGAAAGAAGAACACGTGAGGCGTGATGGCCCGTAAGACCAAGGCGGCCGCGGCCGGCCGACCCAGAGCCCCGCTGAGCGCCCTCCGGCCGCTCCTCCCCTTCGCGCTGCGCTACCGCGCGCGGATCGCGGCGGGACTCGTCGCCCTCATCTGCGCGTCGGCCTCGACGCTCGTCGTCCCGATCGCCATGCGCCGGGTCATCGACCACGGCTTCACCGCCGACGGCTCGAACGTGATCGACGCCTACTTCCTCGCCCTGCTCGGCGTCGTCGCGGCCTTCGCGCTGTCGAGCGCGGCCCGGGTCTACACGGTGGTGACGCTGGGCGAGCGGGTGGTCGCGGACCTCCGCAGCGCGGTCTTCGCCCGGCTGACCCAGCTCGATCCGGCGTTCTTCGACCGGGCGCAGTCCGGCGAGATCGTCTCGCGGCTCACCGCGGACGCGACGCAGATCAAGTCGGCCTTCGGCGTCTCGGTCTCGATCCTGCTGCGCAACCTGTTCCTGTTCGTGGGCGCCACCGCCATGATGGTGGTGACGAGCCCGCGCCTGTCGGTGATGGTGCTGGCCGCCATCCCGATCATCGTCTTCCCGCTGATCGTGTCGGGCCGCGGCGTGCGTCGGCGCTCCCGGGCAGCCCAGGACCGGCTCGCCGAGGCCTCGGCCTACGCCGCCGAGGCGGTCGGGGCGGTGCGGACGATGCAGGCCTTCGGCCGCTCCGACTCGACGGCGGCCCGGTTCGCCGCGGCCTCCGAGGAGGCCTACGGCGCCGCCCGCGCCTCGGTCCGGGCCCGCGCGCTGCTCACCGGCGTCGCGATCTTCCTGATCTCGGCCTCGGTGGTCGGGGTGATGTGGTACGGCGCCCAGGGCGTCCTGAACCACACGATGACGGGCGGCGAGCTCTCGCAGTTCGTGCTCTACGCCGTGTTCGGCGCCGGCGCCCTCGGCCAGCTCTCCGAAGTCTACGGCGACCTCGCCATGTCGGCCGGCGCGGCCGAGCGGCTCACCGAGATCCTGGCCGCGGAGCCCGCGATCCGCGCGCCGTCCCCGGCCCTGCCGCTGCCCGAGCCGGCCCGGGGCGCGGTGGCCTTCGAGGACGTGCGCTTCGCCTACCCGACCCGCCCGGAACACGCCGCCCTCGGCGGGCTGAGCTTCGCGGCCGCGCCCGGCGAGCGCATCGCCATCGTGGGGCCCTCCGGGGCCGGCAAGTCGACGGTGTTCCAGCTGCTGCTGCGCTTCTACGACCCGCAGGGCGGCCGGATCCTGGTCGACGGCGCCGATATCGCCCAGGTCGATCCGGAGCGCCTGCGCGCCCGCATCGCCCTGGTGCCCCAGGATCCCGTCGTGTTCTCCGGGACCGTCACCGAGAACATCCGCTACGGCCGCCCGGAGGCCGGGGAGGCGGAGGTCCGGCGCGCGGCCGAGCTCGCCAACGCGCACGGGTTCGTCTCGGCCCTGCCGCAGGGCTACGCGACCCAGGTGGGCGAGCGCGGCGTGACCCTCTCGGGCGGCCAGCGGCAGCGCATCGCCATCGCCCGGGCGATCCTCAAGGACGCGCCGATCCTGCTCCTCGACGAGGCCACCTCGGCCCTGGACGCCGAGTCCGAGCGCGCCGTCCAGGCCGCCCTCGCCACGCTGATGCAGGGCCGCACCACCCTGGTGATCGCCCACCGGCTCGCCACCATCCGCGCCGCGGACCGCATCCTGGTCCTCGACGACGGCCGCATCGTCGAGACCGGAACCCACGAGAGCCTGCTGGCGCAGGGCGCGCTCTACGCCCAGCTCGCCAACCTGCAGTTCACCGATGCGCTGGACGAGACGGCGCGGGGCAAGGAGCCCCGCAGCCGGGGCGAGCGTCTTCCGGTCGCCGAGTAGCCGGACCGCTCCGGGAGCGGCCCGCGGCGGCGTCCGGCCGCGCGACGGATCGCCGGCGCTGACTTACCGCGCCGTGCGCGGATCAGTGCGCGGACGCGGGCGCCAGCTGGCGCGGCCCCCGGAGGCCGGTGTCCTGCGCCCGCTCCGCCGCGGCCTGGATCTGGCCGACCTGCGCCACGATCGTGTCGGTCGCCCGCGCCATCTGCCCGGCCAGGTCTCTGACCTCGGCGGCCGCGGCCGCGAAGCCCCGCCCCTCCCCGCCATCGCGGGCCGCCTCGATCGCGGCCCGCAGCGCCATCAGGCTGGTCTGACCGGCGATGCCTGCGAGGAGGCCGGTCGCCGCGTCGGCCGCCGCCGCGGCCGAAGCCGCATCGTCCGCGATCAGGGCACCCGCGCGCAGACCCGCCAGCCCGTCCTCGAAGACCCGCACGGCCGCGGCGATGGCGCCGGCCTCGTCCCGGGGCTCACGGTCCGCTCCGGACCGAACCGGGTTCAGGGACAGGTTGGGCTTCGACATCGATACGGTCTCCCTGGATCGGCCGCACCATGAGGCGTCAAGGATAACGATGGGTTAATCCAGCAGAACAGGACCGCCGCCGAGAGAAAGCGGCAGGCCCCTCACGCATTGCGGCCTATTCCTGCCGGACGCGGACAGCCGAAGCCGCCGAAACACATGCGGATGCTGTCTTCACCGGCGCGACAACGCCAGCGAGCGCAGCGAAATGATCGCAGGTCCGGTCCAAGGACGTCACGCGCTCCGGCACGCCCCCCCCCGCGCGCCGCGACGGCCCGACAGCCCTAGCGCTCGGTCAGCTTCATCTCGATCCGGCGGTTGCGGGCGTAGGCCTCCTCGGTCGCGCCGGCTTCGAGGGGCTGGAACTCGCCGAAGGCGCCCGCCAGGAGGTGCTGCGGCGGGATCCCCTTGCCGGCGAGGAACTGCACCACCGCGATGGCGCGCGCCGCCGAGAGCGACCAGTTCGACGGGAACTGAGACGTGCTGATCGGGCGCGCGTCGGTATGACCGTCGACGCGGAGCACCCAGGGCAGATCCGCCGGGATCTGCTTGGCGAGTTCCGAGACCGCGCCGGCGATGCGGTCCAGTTCCGGCCCGGCCTCGGGCTTGAGGGTCGCGGAGCCGGCCGGGAACAGCACCTCGGATTGCAGCACGAAGCGGTCGCCGACCACGCGGATGTCGGGCCGGTTGCCGAGGATCTGGCGCAGGCGGCCGAAGAAGTCGGACCGGTATCGGGCCAGTTCCTGAACCTTCTGCGCGAGGGCGACGTTCAGCCGGCTGCCCAGCTCGGCGATCCGGGCCTGGGATTCCCTGTCGCGGCTCTCGGAGGCCGCGAGGGCGTCCTCCAGGGCTGCGAGCTGCCGGCGCATGGCGCTGATCTGCTCGTTGAGCAGGTCGATCTGGGACTGCGCCCGCCGTGTCGCGCCGCGCTCCGTCTCCAGCTGCTTGTCGAGGGTGCCCGCCGCGCCCTGGCTGACCGTCGCGGCCTCGGCCTGCACCTTGGCCCGGTCGCGCTCGGCCTCGACGCCGGCGAGTGTCGTGCGGAGGTTGCGCACCTCGTCCTCCTGGTTGCGGCGGTTCGTCCGCTCCAGGGCCAGGAGGTCGGTGAGGTCGGCGATCTGGCGGTTGAGCTTGGCCAGGGTCTCGTCTCGGCCGGTCAGCTCCTGCGACAGGAAGAACTGCCCGACCACGAAGACCGTGAGCAGGAAGACCACCGAGAGGAGCAGCGTCGCCAGCGCGTCGACGTAGCCGGGCCAGACGTTGAGCGTCCGCCGGGTCCGGGTCGCCGTGGAGGCCACTAGACGCGCTCCCGGCCCAGCCGGTCGAGCACCTGCTTCAGCTCGCGCTCGCGGCTCGCCTGCGCCTCCACCCAGTCGCGGATCATCTGCTGCTCGGCGCGCATGTGCTGGACGAGGCCCTGGATGCCCTCGGCGAGGTTGGTCATCGCCTGCGTCGCCGCGCGGCTGCCGCCGCCCTCGGCCACCAGGGCACTCAGGCGGTCGACCGCCTCCTTCAGCTCTTGAGTCCCGGCGGCCGGCCTGGCACCGGCCGCCGCCGCGACCGGCGCCGCCTCCTGGGAAGCCGCGCCGGACATCAACCAGTCCTGCAGTTCGTTGTGGAACCGGGCATGAGCCTGGCCCGCCTGCAATTCCAGGAAGCCGGTGATCAGCGACGAGGCGAGGCCGAACAGCGAGGCCGAGAACGCCAGACCGATGCCCGAGAGCGGCACCGCGAGGCCGGATTTCAGCTCGTCGAACATGACGCCGGCATCGCCGCCGCCGCGCATGCCCTTGATGACGCCGCCGACCGCCGACAGCGTGTCGATGAGGCCCCAGAAGGTGCCGAGCAGGCCGAGCAGGATCAGGATCCCGGCGATGTAGCGCAGGATCTCGCGGCCCTCGTCGAGGCGCACCGCGATCGTGTCGAGATAGCCGGTCGTGCCCGGCAGGGTCGTCCCGCCGGCCCGCGCGGCGATCATCGGCGCCATCGGCGCCAGCAGGGCGGGCGGCCGCTTGACCTGCGCGCCGTTGGCGACGGCGTTGACGTAGGCGGTCTCGCGGAACAGCCGGACGACCTGCCCGAAGGCGATCAGGACGGCGATCAGCAGAACACCGAGGATCAGCCCGTTGAGCCCGGGATTGGCCAGGAAGGCCGGTGTGATCTGCCGGAACAGGATGAAGGCGAGGAAGCCTACGAGGATCAGGAAGATGACCATGCGCCCGAGATAGATCCCGGGCTGTGCCAGCGGCCCATCCTTGTCGTCGCCGGTTTGTCGGGCGGCCATCGATCGTTCTAGCCTGATCTCACCACGCGGCAGCCGGCCATCGGCGCCCCTTCGAGGCACTGTGGGGGTAGGCCCGCACGCGATCAAGTCTCGGGAAGGTCACCGCGGAGCTATGCCCAGGCCGATCGAGACCAGTCGCGCACAAAAGGCTTAGCTGCGCGCGACCGACTTACGCCGAACCGGCATCCGCCGGGCCGAACAGGGCGCTAATCCCAGAAATGCGGCGCTGTCTCCTCGAGATTCGGTCCCAGCCGGAGGGCCGCGACCCGCGTGGCGAGGCCGCGCGCGTCCGTCTCCACCGCGATGCCGCACAGCGTCCCCTCGCCGACGGCGACCTCCCAGCGGGAGCCCGGCGTCTTCTGGATCATGCGGCGGATCGGCTCGTCCTTCTGCATGCCGATCACCGAATCGTAATCGCCGCACATGCCGGCATCCGACATGTAGGCCGTGCCGCCGGGCAGGATCCGGTGATCCGCCGTGGGCGTGTGCGTGTGCGTCCCGACGACAAGGCTCGCCCGGCCGTCGAGATAGTGGCCGAAGGCCTGCTTCTCGCTCGTCGCCTCGGCGTGGACGTCGACGATGACCGCGTCCGCCGCCGCGCCGAGGGGGCAGGCGGTGAGCTCGCGCTCGACCGCCGCGAAGGGGTCATCCATCGCGTCGAGGAAGACGCGGCCCATCACGTTGACCACGAGCACGCGGGCGCCGCCCTGGGTCTCCACCACCGTGGCGCCGCGGCCCGGCGTGCCGGGCGGATAGTTCGCCGGCCGCACGAGGCGCGGCTGGCGGGCGATGAACACCATCGCCTCGCGCTGGTCGAAACTGTGGTTGCCGAGGGTGACCGCGTCGGCGCCGGCCTGGATCAGCTCGTCGCAGATGGTCTCGGAGATGCCGAAGCCGCCGGCCGCATTCTCGCCGTTGACCACCACGCAGTCGAGGCGCCAACGCTCCCGGAGGCGCGGCAGGTGCTCGCACACCACGGTGCGGCCCGAACGCCCGACGACGTCGCCGAGGAAGAGCAGGCGCATGGGTCAGGCGGTCCTGTCGCAGCGGATCACGCCGTCTTCGGTGATCACGAACTGGAGGGGGCGGTCGTGCGGCTCGGCCGGCACGCGCCCCACCTCCTGGGCGGCGAAGCCGATGCCGACGGTCAGGACGGGGCGTGTCCGGGACAGGCGCGCGATCGCGCCGTCGTAGTAGCCCCGGCCGTAACCGATGCGCTGCCCGGTCCGGTCGAAGGCGGCGAGCGGCACGATCAGCGCGTCGGGCTCCACCGGCGGCAGCGACGGGTCGGGCTCGCTGAGGCCGAACCGGCCGGCGACGAGGGCGTCGCCGGCGCGCCATTCCCGGAACACCAGGCCGTCCGGCGTGACGTGCGGCAGGGCCACGGCCTGGCCGCGGGCGCGTAGGCCCTCGGCGGCGGGCCGGGGATCGACCTCGCTGCGGATCGGCCAGAAGGCGCCCACCAGTCTGGCCCGGGCGAGCTCCGGCAGCGCGAGGAGCGCGTCCCCGATCGCCGTCGAGGCCGCCTGACGGGCCGCCGGATCGAGGGCGTCGCGGGCGGCGAGGGCCGCGGCGCGGAGTTCCGCCTTGCGGGCGGCGTCGGGAGCCTCGGCGCCGGTTCTGGGAGGGGTCGGGTGCGGAGCCACGTGAGCCGTTGGAGGATCGATCCCGGGAAACCTACAGCGTAGGTGGGCGCCGTGTTGGCCAGGTCCAGGGACGAGGCCAGGGACAGCTCCCGAGGGAGTCGATAAGGCCCCGGGGATAGTGCTCCTGACGAACTCTGCAGCCCCGCCCACGTCATGTAGCGGTCCCGGCGCGATCCCGCCAGGGCCGCGCGCACCAAAATCCGCGGGCTTGCCGTCAGCCCGGCTCGTCCGCGGTCCCGGCGGCCCGCGCCCGGGCCACCGCCAGGATCTCGCTGCGGCCCTCCGGGTCGGCGATCGACTGCCACAGGCCGATCAGCTCGCTGAGCTCGGCCAGCGGCCGCGGTGCCGGCGCTCCGAAGAAGGCGGCGATCGGGACGCCGGTCGCGGCCGCGATCCGACGCAGGCGGGCATTGACGGCGCGCCGGCCGCCACCCCGGTCCTCGACGCTGATCGCTTCCATGGCAGAGCACCTGAACAAGAATTGAGGCCGCAGCTAGGGGCGATTGTCGCGTCTCGGACGAGCCAATACAATTTATCCAATCGGAGAATAGGGCAGCCCGAGAGCGTTATCCACGCCGATGACTCGCCGGATCCGTCGAACCCCGGGATCGGTGCGGCGCGGGCCCTCGGCAGGCCTGCGCGATGCGGCGACGCGTCCGCGTCGCGCGGTGTCGACATCCTGTAGCAACACGCCGACCTCGATGACGGACGCGTTTGCGCGGGCCCGCCGCGCGGGGGTTGTTTACCACGCTCCCAGTCATCCGGGCCGCCGCGGCGCGGATCGCGGCCTCGATACATTGTCAGCAGGCTGCGCGACTCTTGCAGTAGGGAAGGCGCCCGCGAGGGACCGACCAGGATTGAGACGACGGTGACCGATCGTGGCACAGATCGACCATAACATCGCTGTCGCGACGTGGCTCGGCCCGGTGCAGCCGGCGCATCCCGAGCGTCCGGGCCCGAACCGTCCCGACACCACGGCCGAACTGGGCGACCTGTGGCGGATCCTGTGGCGGCGCAAGCGGCTGGTCTTCGGGACGGCGCTGCTGCTCGGCCTCCTCGCCCTGGCCTACGCGCTGATCACGCCCTCGCTCTACACCGCCACGGCGCAGATCCTGATCGATCCCCGCGACCGCCAGGTCGTCTCGAACGACGTCAATCCGGCCGGACTGTCGCCGGACGGCGGCATCGCCCAGGTCGAGAGCCAGGTGAAGGTGATCGAGTCGGACGCCGTGCTGGGGCGCGCGGTCGATCAGGTCGGACTCGCGACCACGCCGGGCTTCGGCGCGCCGCGGGACGGCGTCGTGACGCGGGCCCTCGGCGAGGTCCGCGCGCTGGTGGCCGGGCCGAAGGCGGAGCGGCCCGTCGACGCCCGCGGCCGGGCGCTGGACCAGCTGCGGCGGCGCCTCGCGGTCAAGCGCGCCGACAAGGTCTTCGTCATCGACTTGGTGGTCACCACGCCGGATCCCGATCTCTCGGCGCGGATCGTCAACGCCATCGCGAACGCCTACCTGACGGACCAGACCGACGCCCGCTCGGACGCCGCCAAGCGCGCCGCGGGCGAGCTGCGCGGCCGCCTCGACGAGCTGCGGAGCGCCGTCAACGCCGCCGACAAGAAGCTCGAGGATTACAAGGCGCGCAACGGCCTGATCGCGTCGAGCGGCCGGCTCGTGAACGAGCAGCAGCTCACCGACCTGAACGCGCGGCTGGTCGCCGCGCGGGCGCGGACCGCCGACGCCAAGGCGCGTCTGCAGGGGATCCGGGAGGCCCGCGGGCAGGCGATCGGGTCCGGAGCGATGCCGGAGGCGGTCCAGTCCTCGGTGATCGAGCGCCTGCGCGGGCAGTACGCGGAGCTCGCCGCCAAGGAGGCCGACCTGCGCACCAATCTCGGCGAGCGCCACCCGTTCATCGCCGCCGTGCGCGCGCAGATGCAGGACGTCCGCCGGCTGATCGACGCCGAGCTGAACCGCATCGCGGGCGCGGCCGAGACCGAGGCCCAGCGCGCCCAGGCGAACGAGCGGACCCTCGCAGCGGAGCTGGAGCGCCTGCAGCGGCAGTCGGCGGTGAACGCACAGTCGTCGGTGCAGCAGCGCGAGCTCGAGCGCGAGGTCGACGCGGCGCGCTCCGTCTACAACGCCTTCCTCGTGCGCGCCCGGGAGATCAAGGAACAGACCAGCATCGACAGCTCGAACGCCCGGATCATCACCACGGCGCGGCCGCCGCAGGATCCGAGCTGGCCGCCGCGGCTGATCCTGGTCGCCGCCGCCCTCGCGGGCGGCCTCGGCCTCGGCGCCGGCCTCGCGCTGACGCGGGAATATCTCGCGCCGACCGTGCTCTCGCCGCGGCAGCTGGAGCGGCTGTCGAACGCCCCCGTGGTGGCCGTGCTGCCCGGGCTGCGGCCGCGGGGCGCGAGCGCGAGCGCCGCGAGCCTCACCCTCGACCACCTGGCCGCGACCTCCGGCATGAGCGGCCACGCGCTGGCGCTGCTCGTCACTTCGGGGGAATCCGACGAGGCGGAGCGCCGGGCGGTGATCGCGCTCCTCGCCGCGGTGGCCGTCGCGCGCGGCGACCGGGTCCTGCGCGTCGACGCCGACCTGCGGGCCGACGGCTCCGGCACCGGCGGCCTCCTCGACGTGCTCCGCGGCGAGCAGAGCCTCAACGCCGTGACCCGGACGGACCCGGCCTCCGGCGCCCGCAGGGTCGGGCTCGGCGACACCGAGAAGCCCCTGCGCGACGCCCTGACGCCCGCCAATGTCGAGCGCTTCATCGCGGGCGTGAAGGGACGCTTCGACCTCGTGCTCGTCGACGGCGGCGTGCTGACCGAGAACCTGCGGCTCGGCCCCCTGGCGGCGGCCGCCGACCGGCTGCTGCTCGTCGCCTGCAACGGCGCGACGCGCCAGCGCGACCTGATCGACCTCGTCGACACGTCGGAGGCGCTGGGCCGACCGATCTCCGGCTCCCTGCTCCTGACGCGGCGCAAGGCATGAGGACCCTCCGGCAGACCGGCTTCGCGCGCCGCCACGATCCGGTGGCGCGCACGGGTCCGGTGCTGCGCGCCCTCCTGCGGGCGGAGTCTGCGGCGCTGTCGATCTGGGCCCTGCTCCTCGTCGGGGTCTCGGGCGGCCTCCTGTGGGTGCTCGGCCTCAATTACGAGGGGATCACCGGCTCGGCCGCCTCGAAGATCCACCCCGCCACCTACCTGGCGGTCGTCCTGATCGGCTGGACCCTGATGCGCGCGGGCAACCCCGTGATCCCGGTGGCCGGGGCGCTCAACCGGCGGCCGGCCAGCGTGCTCCTGGCCGCCTGCGGCGTGCTGCTCCTCGCGCTGATCGCGGCCCGGGGCGGCGCGGGCCTCGCCGGCTCCATCGACACCTTCGTGCTCGCCGGCCTCGTCCCCATCCTCCTGATGGACCGGGACGCCGAAACGCTCGGGCGGCTGGAGACGATCTTCCACCTCGTGATGCTCGCCAACGCCCTGCTCGGCCTGTTCGAGCTCGCGAGCGGCCAGCGCTTCTTCCCGTACCGGTTCGACGGCGTGGCCTTCGAGTCCGACACGCGGTCGGCGGCCCTCCAGGGCCACCCGCTGGCCAACGCGACCATGACGGCGTGCTACATCCTGGCGCTGGCCAAGGGCGGCGGTCGCCTCGCGCCGATGCCGCGCGCCGCCATGATCGTGCTCCAGCTCGTCGCCCTGGTCACGTTCGGGGGCCGCTCGGCCACCGTCACGACGCTGATCCTCGGCGGCGCTGTCGGGCTGGTGGCCCTGAACCGCACCCTGCGCACCGGCCGCGTCCCGCTGGCGGCGGCGGCCTGCGCGTGCTTCGCCCTCACCCTGCTGCCGGTTCTGGTCGCCGTCCTGGCCGCGGCCGGGTTCTTCGACACCCTGCTGGACCGGTTCGTCTCGGACGGCGGCAGCGCGCAGGCCCGGGTCGACATGCTCACGGTGTTCGACGCGATCCCGTTCCGGCAGCTCCTGCTCGCGCCCGACTCCCTGCAGGTGAACACGCTGCGCCGGATCTACGGCCTGGAATGGGGCATCGAGAACTCGATCATCTCGGCCGTGCTCTACCACGGCATCCTGGTCACGGGGGTGCTGGTGATCGCGGTGGCGCTCTACCTCGCGGAGATCGCACGGGATTGCCGGCGCGGCGTCTGGCTGCCGATCCTGGCCTTCGTGATCCTCGTGAACACGTTCGAGGGCCTCGCCGGCAAGACGACCCTGCTCGCCAAGTTCGCCCTGATGCTGATCGTCCTGTTCCCGCCCCTTCCGCGCCGCGGCTGAGAGGGCGCCGAGCCGCGGATCGGTCGGAGACCGCCTCAGGGCCGGGCCCGCAGCCCGAGCGCCGCGATCAGGGCGGGGTCGGCGACGTGCGCGTCGTCCATGAGACCGAGGCCGTCGAACAGGTTCCAGAACGACCACGCGAACCCGTTCGCCTCCGCCGCCAGCCGCACGTCCCGGATGTAGGCGGCCCGGTCCGGCGCCCGGGACGCCGTGAAGCGGGCGTCGGTGCGCAGGGCGCCGAACTCGCCCATCAGTACCTGCCCGCGCGGGATCCCGTAGAGGTCCGCCCAGGTGGCCACCGGCGCCATCGCGTCGGCGATGTAGGCCGGGCCGGGCGCGGCCTCGAAATATTCGTGCAGCTTCGCCTCGATCAGCGCGCGGTCGCGCGCCTTCTCGGCCCGGGGCACCGTGCGGTCCGCGTCCATGCGCGCTTGCACCGCCGCGAGCGCCTCGCGCAGCGTGCCGCGGCTCCCGGGCCAGGGCACGGCGGTGAGCCAGCGGTAGAACGGCTCCTCGGTGAGCCAGGTCGCCCCCTGGTGGGAGAACAGGTACGGCTCGTAGAAGTGGAACGTGTAGAGGAGCGGCGCGAACCGCGCGAGCGCGGCCGGGTCCAGGGCCGTCAGGCCGGCGACGAGGCTGCCGCAGGAGCCGGTCGCCACGAGGGTGAGCGCCGGCGCGGCCGCGCGCGCCGCCGCCAGGAGCCCGTCCTGCACCCGATTCCAGGCGCGCGCGCCGCAGGCCTGCGGCGGCTCGTTCACCGGCTCCAGGGCCAGGCGGTCCGTGCCCTTCCGCGCGCACAGGCGCGCGAGGTCTCCGACGAGGTCGCGATAGGCGGCGAAGAGCGGCGCCCGGTCCGAGTCGTAGAACGCGCCCGGCGTGTAGTGGTGGGTCGCGGCGTTCGCCTGGACATTGACCAGGACGCGCAGCCCGGCCGCCAGGGCCGCGTCGACGGCCTCCGACAGGGTGCCGAGGAGTTCGGCGCGCCGGGCCCCGGTGAAGGCCACGAACGGCCCGGGATCGAGGGGCAGGCGCACGAAGTCGAAGCCGAACCCGGCGATTCGGGCGAGGTCGTCGCGGGTGGGTATTGGCCGGCCGGGCTGGAAGGGCGGCCACGCGTAGTCGGTCCGCGGCGGCGGGTACTCGGTGGTCAGCGAGAACCAGGGCCAGAGGGCGATGCCTCGGCGCAGGGCGATCGGCGCGGGACTGCCCTGGACGGGTCGGACGCCCGCGCCCGCCGCGAGGGCGCCGGCGAGCACCGACCGCCGGCTGGGGCCTACCATCTCGGACCGGCCGGGGCGGCGACGGGCGCGACCGCGGTGGCGCGCGCCGCGCGGTCCGGTGCCGGCGGGTAGCCGCCGACACGGCGCAGCGCGTCCTCGTAGGAGGCCAGCACGGCGTCCCAGCGGAACTGCTCGGCGCGCGCCCGCGCCGCCGCGCGGGCCGCCGCGACCGCGGCCCCGTCGGAGAGCACGCGCTCGATGGCCGCCGCGCAGCTGTCCGGATCCGAGAAATAGAACTGCGCGTCCCCGGCCGTGCCCCGGTTGAACGGGTTGTCGTGGGCGACCACGGCGTTGCCTGCCCAGAGCGCCTCGACCAGCGACGGGTTGGTGCCGCCCACCGTGTGGCCGTGGAGATAGGCCCGCGCGTGGACCCGCAGGGCCTGGACCTGCTCGGGCTCGTAGATGGCGCCGGGGAACAGCACCTCCGGCGAGGCGGCCGCCTCCACGGCGCGATGGTACGGGTTGCCGACCCTCAGCGTGCCGAGCACCACGAGCCGCACGCCGCGGGCACGGCGCGAGAAGGCCTCGACGAGCGTCAGGATGTTGTTGTCCGGCTCGATGCGGGCGATCGAGACGAGGTAGCGGTCCGGCGCGAGGCCGAGGGGCGGCGGCCCGACATCGGCCGCCGGGGGATCGCCGCCGTACGGGATGGTCGCGATGGCGCCGCGCGGCCTGCGACGGGCGAGGTGGTCGGCGATGACGGGATGGTCGGCCACCAGCCGCTGCGAGGACCACGCGGCGATCCACTCGCTGACGTAGAAGAAGGCGCGCACGGGCAGCGACCATTTCGGACGGCGCCACTCGATCCCGTCCATGTTGGTCAGGATCCGTCCACCCCGCGCCCGCAGGTAGGGCAGGAACGCGGCACCGTTGTAGCCGAGCACGAGGCAGACGCCGCCGCGGGTCGCGGCGTCGTGGGCGCAGATGGCGTCGAAGGCGAGCGTCGCGACGGGACCGCGCAGGCCGATCTCCACGGTGATCAGCTCGACACCGTTCCAGGCGCTCCGCACGATGCGGTCCCGCACCGTCTCGACGTCCCTCTGGCAGTACACGCCGACCTGCCAGCCGCGCTCGACCAAGTAGAGCGCGAGACGTTCCGCGAAAGTCTCGAAGCCTCCGTGGGCGGCCGGGATACCGCGCGTGCCGAGAATAAGTAGTTTCGGTGCGCGGTCAGGCATGAAACTTCCTTTCCAATGTGTCGGCCCTATTGTAGATCCGAAGGATACAATTCCGGCGACCGGCCTCTACAACTGCTAGTTGTTTATTTAATACAGAAATCATCTTATGGTAGATAACTTCGGACTGAGAGCGGCGCGCGACAGCGATCGTGCTGCCGCGCCCGCGCTGCGGGCCATCGGCAACGCCGCGGCGGCGCTTCGGATCACGTGTGTCCACCAGGGATTCGAGCTGTACGGCTCGGATCGCTGCTTCATCGAGACCGTCCGCACGATCCGGGCCGCCCATCCGGAGGCGCGGATCGACGTCGTGCTGCCGCGAAGCGGCCCGATCGTGGCCGCGCTGGAGCCCTTCGCCAGCGAGATCGTGATCGCTCCGCTCTGGATCCTGCGGCGCAAGAACCTGGCGCGCCTCGTAACCCTGGGTCTGATGGCTCTGCCCATCGCGATGATCCGTGCGTGGCGCCGCATCCGCGCGAGCGACCTCGTCTACATCAACACCACCGTGGTGGCCGACTACCTGCTGGCCGCCCGGCTGGTCCCCGGCCGGAGCATCGTCCACGTCCACGAGATCCCCGAAGGCACCGTTCTGAAAGTCCTGCGCGGGCTGATCCGCTGGAGCGGCGCCAGCGTGGTGTTCAACTCGCGCGCCACCGAGCGGGCCTACGCCCTGCCCCGCGGGGCGACCGCCCGGGTCGTCTACAACGGGATCGCGGGTCCCGCCGAGCCGAACCGCAGCGCCTACGACGGCTCCCGCCCGCTCCGCGTGCTGATGCTCGGCCGGATCAGCCGGATCAAGGGCCAGGACGTCCTCGTGGAGGCGCTGGCCTCCCTGCCCGAGCCCGTGCGCCGGCGGATCGCGCTGCGCATCGTCGGCAGCGCCTTCGAGGACGAGGCCCGCGAGCGGGCCCTGGTCGGGCGGATCGCCGAGGCGGGGCTCGCCGCGCAGGTCACGCTCGAGCCGTTCGTGGCCGATCCCGCCGCCCTCTACCGCTGGGCCGACGTGGTCACGATGCCGTCGCAGCGGCCCGAATCCCTCGGCCGCGTGGCGATCGAGGCGATGTCCTACGGCGTGCCGCCGCTCGTCACGGCGATCGGCGGCCTGCCCGAGGTCGTAGAGGACGGGAAGACCGGCTGGGTCGTCCCGCCGGGCGGCCCGGAACCGATCGCCGCCGTTCTCGCGGACCTGGTCGCCGACCCGGCGCGCTGGCGCGACTTCGGCCGGGCGGCCCGGGCGCGCTACCTGAGCCTGTTCTCGGAGGCCTCGGCGGCGGAGGGTATCGAGGCCGCGGTCCGGACGACGCTGCGCCGCCCGACCACGGAGGCGTCGCGCGTCGCCGACGTGCCGGCGCGACCGGCAGCCTAGGAGTCGGGGCCTTCCGGCCGGACCGCCGTCGATCCGGCGGCGACGCCTGTCCGAGAGCCGGGCCCCGGGCATGACCGGGCTGACTCCCTGCGTGATCGCCCCCTCCGCGGCCGAGCGCCGCGGCCGCGCGTGCCGCCACGAGCGCGCGACGACGGGTTCAGCGGCGTCCGCCTCGGCAGCCTCGGTCCGGAAGACCCCGGAGCGCCGCTCGCGACGGAGCGGAAACCGACCCGTGTCGCGGGCGTCACCCTGTGGACGATCAGCGGCGCGAGGATGCAATGCGGGCCCGCCTGACCGATGAGGCGTGCGGCGCGGGCAACCGAACCCGGGCAGGACGAGGAGCGAGGACGGGGAGCGACATGGCGGCCAAGCTCGCGGTTCAGGAGATTGCGGATGCCCTGGACTGGGACCGGCGGGTCTGGGCCTGCCCGGGCGCCAACATCTATTGCGGGACGCCCTGGGGCACCTACAAGGCGCGGCGCGGCCTCGAGGTGCGGCGCGCGGTCGTGTCCGGCGACGGCGCGGACCTCGCCTTCGTCCAGTGGCAGACGCGCCGCAAGGGGCCGGCGCGGTTCGTCCATGTCCAGGGCGGCCCGCTGCTGACCGCGGCGGGCGCGCACCGGGCGGAGGCGGTGTTCGCCGCGTTCATCGACCATCTCGCGCTCGGCCGGCTCGACGTGCTCGCGGTCGATTACGAGCAGTTCGAGAGCCGCGACGCGACGCTGGCGCTGCTGATGCACGGGTTCGCCCCGGTGATCGGCGCGCACGACCACACCCTCGAGCTCGACCTGACCCAGGATCTCGACGCCATCCAGGCCGGCATGGAGCCGCGCTGGCGCAAGGCCCTGCGCAAGGCCGAGCGCAACGTCGAGGTGACGACGCATTTCCTCGAGGACAGGGCCGAGCGCCTCGAAGCCTTCGACGACTTCACCGCGATGTTCGCGGCCCTGCGCGAGCGCAAGGGCTTCGCCACCACGCTGCAGCCGCAGGCCTACCGCGACATCGCGGCCGAGGACGAGCACCTGCTGTTCCTCGACGTCCGCGAGAAGGGACAGCGCGTCCTCGTGCGCATCGCGCACCTGTCGGACACACGCTGCACGGATTTCTACACGGCCTCGAACGACCGGGCCCGCGCGACGGGCGCCGCGACCCTCGCGGTCTGGCGCTTCGTGGAGCGGGCAAAGGCGGAGGGCTGCCGGGTCTTCGATTTCGGCGGCATCGACCCGGCGGCGAACCGCCCCGTCTTCGAGTTCAAGCGCGGCCTGTGCACCGACGTGGTCCAGCACAACCCGCTCTGGGTCTACAGCCGGACGCCGGCGCTGCGGAAACTGGCGCCGGTCCTGCTGGCGCTGCGCTGAGCGGCGGGCCGGCCGCTCACAGGGCGCCGAGGGGCCGCGCCGGTCCCGGGTGCCGCGCCAGCGTCCGGAAGGCCGAGACCGACCAGACCAGCGTCGCCACTTCGGAGGCCAGCAGGCCGACGAGCGCGGTGGCGGGCGGCAGCAGCAGCAGCGCCGGCACCATCACGGCCATGCCGAGGGCGGCGCTCGCCACCGCCCCCGCCGTGATCGTCCGGAACGCCGCCGAGGCCTCGAGGTAGGCGCGCGGGATCGCGTAGAGCAGCGACACGGTCACCACCGCCCAGACGCCGAGCCCGATCCAGCCCATCGGCTGCGCGGCGAACCGTCCCTTGAACAGGATGTCCTCGACGAGCGGCAGGGCCGCGGCCATGACCGCCCCGTAGGCGAGACAGGCGCTGCCGAGCAGGATCCCGTTGCGGACGACGAGCCGGCGGGCGGCCTCGACCTGCCCGGCCGCGAGCAGCCGGCTGATCTCCGGCAGGATCATGTTCAGCAGCGCGCTCGCGGGGATGCGCAGCGGCGCGTAGAGCACGATCGTGGCGGCGATCGGCGCGTAGGCGGCCGGACCGGCCAGGAGGGCCAGCAGCAGGGTCAGGCCCTGTCCCTGCACGGTCAGGCTGGTGACGCCGGCGAGCGACCACGCCAGCGTCCGCCAGATCGCCCGGTAGCGGGCGCGCGCCCGCGCGTGCAGCGAGAAGCGGATCCGCTCGCGCAGCGCCCCGTAGGCCACGGCGATCGCGGTCGCGTGGGCGAGCGCGATCGCCGTGAAGGCTCGATCGAGAAGGGCCGTGCCCTCTCCGTTCAGCCAGCGCGCGACGAGGAGACCGCCGCAGACCGCGTAGACCAGGTCGCTCAGGCCGGCGATCCGGGGGCGGCCGCGGGCGAGGAGAACGATCCGCAGGTAGCTGCGGAAGGCGTAGAGGCCCACGAAGGCCCCGGCCGCGAGGGCGCCGAGGCCGATCACCGGGATCAGGACGAGGCCGACGGCGGCCGCCATGATGCCGGAGACCAGCACCGCGCCCGAGCCGAACATCACGTCGTAGCCGAGCGCCGCCGGCCGGCCCAGGCTCCGGGCGACGTGGATCGTCGCCGGGACCGCCACCAGGGCGCGGATGTAGGTGATGCCGACCGCCCCGACCGCGAAGACGATGGCGAACAGGCCGTAATCGTGCGCGCCGAGCGCGCGCACCAGCAGGATGTTCAGGAGGAAGTGGAACAGGCTCTGGGTCAGCTCGCCCGACAGGATCACGGCGAACCGCCCCGAGAGGACGGCGCGCATCGGTCCGGGCAGAGGGAGGCGGCCGGCGCCCGGGATCCGGAGCCGATCACCGGGACGCGGTATGGAGTCGGTCATGTGGGGGTGGACGGTCTCCGTGTGGGCGCGGGCCGTGCCCGGGCACCTGCGCCGGGGATCGGCCGGCGGCGCAGCATCCTCGTTCCTCCGGCCCGGCGCCCGTGCCGGAGCGTCCGTTTCCGGACCGTCTCAGGTGCTCCCCTGGCAGGCCTCGGACAGTGCGGCAAGGCATCGCGCGAGGTCGTCCCCGTCCGTCCACACGTGCGGGCTGATGCGCAGGGCGCCGGAGCGCTCGCTCACGTAGACCCGGTCCCGCTGCAGGCGATCGACCAGGCCCGTCAGCAGGCCCGCGGGCGGCCGCAGACCGAGGATGTGGGGTGCCCGCAGGGAGGCCGGCGGCGGCGTCAGGCCGAGGCCGGCGACCCCGTCCGCCAAGCGGTCGGTCAGCCCCCGCAGCCGGGCGGCGACCGCCGGCACACCCCACTCGGCGATCTGCTCCAGCCCGGTCACCGCCATGAACAGCGCCACCGGATCGTTCAGCTCGCCCCGGTCGTAGCGGCGCGCGCCGACGGCCGGCGGCCGGTTCCCGATATTCTCCTCGATGGCCGCCCCGTCCTGCCGGTGCGGCGCGGCGTACAGGAAGGCGAGGCCGTAGGGTCCGAGCGCCCATTTGTAGGTCGGGAAGGCCAGAAAGTCGGGGCGCCAGCGGGCGACGTCGACGGGCACGGCGCCCGCAGCCTGCGTGGCGTCGATCACCAGGGCCGCACCGGCATGATGGACCAGGGGGGCGAGCCGATCGAGATCGATCAGGCTGCCGTCGGTCCAGTGCAACGGGGTCAGGGTGGCGAGGGCGAGCGGCGGGGCGCCCGGCCGGGCGATGGCGTCCGCGACCGCCGCGGTCCAGTCGCCGTCCGGCGGGCGCGGAACCTCCTCCACCACCAGACCCTGCCGCTCGGCGAGCCGGTCGAAGGCGAAGCGCAGGGACGGGAACTCGTCCGCCACGCGGAGCAGGCGCCCGCCCGGCCTCACGGTCAGGTTGCGGGCGGCCACCGCCATGGCGTGGCTGACCGCGCCGACGATCGCGATGTCGTCCGCGGTGGCGCCGATCAATCGGGCCGCCGCCGCGCGCGCCCGCTCGGCCCAGGGCGGGATCGCCGTGCGGGGATGGTCCCAGGGGCGGCTCTTGACCAAGATCCCCGCCTCGCCCGCCGCGCGCACGGCCCGCGGCAGCGGCGACCACGCGGCGGCGTCGAGGTAGCAGACGTCGGCGGGCATCTCGAAGAGGTGGCGCTGGCACGGGAGCGCCGCGACGACGGATTCGGTGAACGCCATGATGCGCGAGCCTAGAGGATCGGATCCGCCGGGACCACGGCCCAGGCTTGATCGCGCGGCGCCGATGCCGCAAGTCGCCGTGTCCCAGTCCGCGAGGCCGCCCGTGCCGACCCGCTCGCCTCACTCCGATCCGGCAGCGCCATGGGCCGCCTGAGTCCCGACTGCTTCGACGCCGCCACCGCGCCGATGCGGGTCGCCGACGCGTTGGCTCTGATCCGGGCGCGACTCCCGATCCTGTCCGGGACCGAGACAGTCCCGCTCGCGGATGCGGACGGCCGGGTCCTCGCGGACGATGTGATCGCGCCCCTCGATCTGCCTCCCTTCGACAACGCCGCGGTGGACGGCTACGCCCTGCGCGCCGCCGATCTCGCGGCCGGCGGCGAGACGCGCCTGCCCGTCGGCGGACGCGTGCCGGCCGGCCATCCGGCGGGCGATCCCGGTCCGGGCGCGGCCGTGCGCATCTTCACCGGGGCGCCGGTGCCCGCGGGGACCGACACCGTCGTCATGCAGGAGGACGTCCGGATCGACGACGGCAGCGTCATCCTGCCCGGAGGACTCGTGTCGAGCGCCAATCGTCGGCGGGCCGGCGAGGACGTCGCCCGCGGCAGCACGGCGCTCCGCGCCGGGACGCGCCTCGGGCCGCAGCACATCGCACTCGCGGCCGCCTGTGGCCTGGCCGCGCTGCCGCTGCGGACGCCCCTGACGGTCGCGCTCTTCTCGACCGGCGACGAGCTGACACCGCCCGGCCAGTCCCTGCCGCCGGCCGGGATTTTCGACGCCAACCGGCCGATGCTCGCCGCGCTCCTGAGACGCCTCGGCGCCGTCCCCGTCGATCTCGGCATCCTCCGCGACGAGCCCGGACCGCTGCGGGCGCGCATCGCGGAGGCGGCGGCGTCCCACGACCTGATCCTGACCTCGGGAGGCGCCTCGGTGGGCGAGGAGGACCATGTCCGCGCCGCGATCGAGGCTTCGGGCCGACTGACCTTCTGGCGGTTGGCGATCAAGCCCGGCCGCCCGGTCGCGCTCGGAACCGTGGCCGGCACGCCCGTGATCGGGCTGCCGGGCAACCCGGCCGCCGCCTACGTGACCGCCCTGGCGGTGCTCGGTCCCCTGGTGCTCCATCTCTCCGGCGCGCGCGACACGGCGCCCGAGCTGGCGATCCGCAGCGGCTTCGCCCGCGAGAAGCGCCCCGGCCGGCGCGAATACCTGCGCGTCTGCCTCCGGGCCGGCCGGGACGGCCTGCCCGAGGCCGTGCCGGCGCCCGGCGGCGCGCTGTCCAGTCTCGCGGGCAGCGACGGGCTGGTGGAACTCGCCGAGGATGTGACCGCGATCCGCCCGGGCGACGCCCTGCCCTATCGACCGCACGGTGCGGTCGGCGGCACCGGCAGCTGAGCTGTTGTTCCGGGCCGCGAGCCTGTAGAGCCTCGGGACACATCGCCACGACCCGACCGAGACCCCGTGACCCTGCTCGCCGATCGCGCCCCCGCCAAGGTCAACCTGACGCTCCACGTCCTCGGCCGACGCGTCGGTGACGGCTACCACGTGCTCGAGAGCCTCGTCGCCTTCGCGGGCAGCGCCGACCGCCTCACCCTGGATCCCGACGGCCCGCTGGGCCTGACCGTCAGCGGCCCCACCGCCGGCCCTGCCGGCCCGACGGACGACAACCTCGTCCTGCGGGCCGCCCGGGGTCTCGCCGCACGGGTGCCGGGCTTGCGCGCGGGTGCCTTCCATCTGGTGAAGCGCCTGCCGGTCGCGGCGGGGATCGGCGGCGGCTCCTCCGACGCCGCCGCGGCCCTGCGCCTGCTGGCGCGCCTCAACCGGCTGCCCCTCGACCACGCGGCCGTCGGCGCGGTGGCGCGGGAGACCGGCGCCGACGTACCGGTCTGCCTCGACCCGCGGGCCCGGATGATGCGCGGCGCGGGCGAGGAGATCGGGGCGGCCCTCGGGCTCGAACCGCTGCCCGCGGTGCTGATCAATCCCGGCGTGCCGGTGCCCACCGCCCCGGTCTTCAGGGCTCTGGGCCTGAGCGTCGGCCAGGATCTCGCGGGCGCACCGCATCCGACGATCCCGCAGGCCACGGCGACCGACACGCTGCTCCAGGCCCTGGCCGGGGCCCGCAACGATCTGGAAGCGCCGGCCCTGACCGTGGCGCCGGTGATCGGCGACGCGCTGGCAGCCCTCCGCGCCCAGGGCTGCCGCCTCGCGCGGATGTCGGGCTCCGGCGCGACCGTGTTCGCGCTGTTCGCCGACCGGCGCGCGGCCGTCCGGGCCGCTGCCGCCCTGCGCGCCGCCCATCCGGGATGGTGGGTGGCGCCGACCTTCCTGCGCTGACCCGGCCCGCGGGCGGCGCTCAGCCGGGCGCGGCCTCGTAGACCGTCACGACGCCGCCCGCCTCCGGCACCATCACGCGCCAGCGGCTCGACCGCGGCAGGTCGCCGGGATCGATCGCGGTGGCCCGGCCGCTCCCGACAGAGAAGGTCGCGAGCCGGCCGTCCCCGTCGTGTCCGCGCAGATACGCGCGGCCGTCGCCGAGGTGGAGCGCGGCCGGAGCGGCGGTGAGGCCGAAGGCGATGTCCGCGAGGGCGCCGCTCGGCGCCAGGACGGCGCCCCGCAGCGCCAGCACGTCGGCCCCGGGGGCGATCTCGGACTCGACCCGCAGGTGGCCGTCGACGGCGTGACGGCGGTTCAGCAGCAGGGCTTGCCGGCGTCCCTCACGCAGGACGACGAGGGCGAGATCCGGCCCGTCCCGGCCGGCGATCAGGTAGAAGCTGCCCGGCGCGAGCCGATCGAGGCGGGTGGTCCGGCCGAGACGGTGCGGGTCCAGGGTCATGCTTCCATCCGTGCGCGCCTTTCACCCCGCCCCTTCCGGTAGAACGCGCGGCGCTCGGCTTCGGCCCGCACCACCGTGGCGCGCACCTGGAGCAGGTCCTTGCGGGTCAGGAGCCCGACGAGGCCGCCGGTGCGCGGATCGGTGACCGGCAGGCGCCCCTGCCCGGCCGACAGCATGACGTCGAGGGCGTGCGAGACCACGTCGCCCGGATGGACGACGGCGAGATCGGCGTCCGAGACGCGCTCGCCGAGGGTGCCCTCCTCGGCCGCGCCGTCGCGCTCCTCCAGGGTCCAGCGGAGGGCGTCGTTGCGCGAGACGAGGCCGACGGGCCGGCCCGCGCCGTCGACCACCGGGTAGGCGTGGTGGGCGCCGGTCTCGATCGCCGCGAGGGCCTCGGCCAGGGGCAGGTCCGCGTCCAGGGTCTCGACCGTGCGGGTCATCACCGCCTCGACCCGGGCGAGATCGTAGGGATCGATCCCGTATTCCCGGGTCACGTGCTGCCCGCGCCGGGCGATCTTCTCGGTCAGGATCGAGCGCTTGAGGAGGAGCACGGTCACCGCGTAGGCCGCCACGGTGGCGGCGAGCAGCGGCGCCAGGGCGGCGACGTCGCCGGTCACCTCGACGGCGAAGACGACGCCGGTCAGCGGCGCCGGCAGGGTGCCGCCGAGCATCGCCGCCATGCCGATGAGCGCCCAGAAACCGTGGGCGCCGGGCAGGAGGAGGCCGATCAGCCAGCCGACGGCGCCGCCGAGGATCAGCAGCGGCGCGAGCACGCCTCCGGACGTGCCCGACGACAGGGCGGCGAGCCAGATCGCCGCCTTGACCACGAGGATCAGCACGACGGCGCTCGCCAGCATGTGGCCGGAGAGCAGGTCGTGGATGACGTCGTAGCCGACGCCGAGCGCCCGGGGATCCACGAGGCCGCCCAGCCCGACCACGACGGCGCCGATGGCGGGCCACCACATCCAGTGCAGGGGAAGCCGCCCGAAGCCGTCCTCCAGAGCGTAGAGGGCCCGGGTCAGCCCCCCCGAGATGAGGCCGCAGGCGACGCCGAGCAGCGCGCAGGCGGGCAGCCCCCACCAGGGCAGGACCGGATTGTCGGCGAAGGGAAAGAGCGGGCCGGCGCCGAACAGGGCCGGCCGCCAGCAGGCCGCGGTGACAGCCCCGACGGTCACCGGAACGAGGCTCCGCGGCCGCCACTCGAACAGCAGAACCTCGACGGCGAGCAGCACGGCCGCCACGGGCGTCCCGAAGATGGCGGTCATGCCCGCCGCCGCGCCCGCCACCAGCAGCGTCTTCCGCTCGGCGGCGCTGAGATGGAAGAACTGGGCGAAGAGCGAGCCGACCGCGCCGCCCGTCACGATGATCGGTCCCTCGGCGCCGAACGGTCCGCCGGTGCCGATCGCGACCGCCGAGGAGAGCGGCTTGAGCACGGCGACCCTGGGCGACATCCGGCTGCCGCCGACCAGGATCGCCTCCATCGCCTCCGGGATCCCGTGGCCGCGGATCTTCTCCGAGCCGTAGCGCGCCATGGCGCCGACGATCAGCGCCCCGATCACCGGGATCGCCACCATCGAGGGCCCCGGCGCCGCGCCGGCCAGGGAGGTCAGGGCGGTGTCGAGCCGGCCGTACCACACGAGATTGGTGACGAGGCCGATCAGCGTGAGCAGGATCCAGGCGGTGCCGCTGGCGGCGGTCCCGGTGACGATCGCCATGCCGGCCAGCGTCAGGACCCGCCGGTCCGCGCTGAAATCCCCCAGCGCCCGGCGCAACGGGCTGCCCTCCCCGCTGCCGCTCCCAGTCCCGCCGATCATCGGGGCCTCCTGCCTTCGCGGCGGCTTTTATGTCGTAATCCGATATATCTTGCAACGGCGCGGCCATTGCGAGCCGGGACCAGCCCGTCGATACGGGGCACCGTCGGCGGCTCGAGGGACACACCACGGAGGCGATCATGGAGGCCGATGCCCCGGGACCGGAGGCGCTGTCGCGGGAGCAGTACGCGGCGCTCGCGGATTTCCGCTTCCGTCTCCGCCGCTTCCTGGCGTTCAGCGAGGCGGCGGCGGCCCGGGCGGGCCTGCCGCCGCAGCAGCATCAGGCCCTGCTGACGCTGGCGGGCCATGCCGGGCGCGCGCCGGCGACGGTCGGCCTGCTGGCCGAGCAGCTGCTGATCGCTCCGCACAGCGCGGCCGAGCTGGTGTCCCGCATGGTGGAGGCCGGCCTGCTGACCAAGACGCGGGCCGTCGAGGACAGGCGGCGGAGCGAGCTGTCCCTCACGCCGCGCGCCGAGGCCCTGCTGCGCACCCTGACGGACGCGCATCTCGCGGAGCTGCGCGACCTCGCCCCCGCCCTCGCCGAAGCCCTCGGGCCCGTGACGCGTTGAGGCCGACGCGGGTCGTCGGGCCGGCGCGGATCGGTGGCTGTCGACGCGGGAGCCCCGAGTTCCCGACTCAGCGCGCCCGCGCCACGCAGAACTCAACGGCCCCGATCAGCGCCGCCTTGACGGGCCCGTCCGGGAAGATGTCGAGGGCGGCCCGGGCCTCGGCGCCGTAATGGTGGGCGCGGGCCACGGTCTCCTCCAGGGCGCCGTGGCGCTGCAGGAGGTCGAGGGCGGTCTCCAGGTCGGTCTCGCCGATCTCGCCCTGCTGCAGGGTGCGCCGCCAGAAGCCGCGCTCGCCCTCGCTGGCCCGGCGATAGGCCAGCACGATCGGCAGGGTGATCTTGCCCTCGCGGAAATCGTCGCCGACGTTCTTGCCGAGCTCGGCCGAGGTGCCGCCGTAATCGAGCACGTCGTCGATCAGCTGGAAGGCGATGCCGAGATTCATCCCGTAGGATCGGGCCGCCGCCTGCTCGGCCTCGGGTCGCCCGGCGAGCACCGGCCCGACCTCGCAGGCGGCGGCGAACAGCTCGGCGGTCTTGCCGCGGATCACCGCCAGATAGGCGGCCTCGTCGGTCTCCAGGTTCTTGGCGTTGGTGAGCTGCATCACCTCGCCCTCGGCGATCACCGTGGCGGCGGCCGAGAGGATGTCGAGCGCCCGCAGCGAGCCGACCTCGACCATCATCCGGAAGGCTTGGCCGAGCAGGAAGTCGCCGACCAGCACGGAGGCCTCGTTACCCCACTTGATCCGGGCGGCGACGCGGCCGCGGCGCATGTCGCTCTCGTCGACCACGTCGTCGTGGAGGAGCGTGGCGGTGTGCATGAACTCGACGCTGGCGGCGAGCTTGACGTCGCCGTCGGTGGCGCCCGCGTAGCCGCAGAGCCGGGCGCAGGCCAGCGTCAGGATCGGCCGCAGGCGCTTGCCGCCGGAGGCGATCAGGTGGTTGGCGACCTCGGGGATCATCGCCACGTCCGATCCCGTCCGCGACAGGATCGTGGTGTTGACCCGCGCCATGCCGTCGGCCACCAGCGCGACGAGGTCGTTGAGCCCCGCCTCCGCCTCGGGCTTCGGATTCTCGATGGAGAGGGCCATACCCAAGATCCGTGACCTCCAGACCGGTCGCCCCTCAGGGGGCGGGCGATCCCTTCGCACGCGCCCCGCGGCGCCGCAACATCGTCGCCGGCCGGATATGGGGTGTCGCCAGCGCGGATCTCACGCGACGAAACCGCCGATCCCCGCCCGTTCCGGAGCCGAGCCGCGATGATCGAGCTGATCCGCGCCAACGACGTCGTGCTGATCGGGTTCGCCCGGTCGATCCTCGAGGCGGCCGAGATCCCGGTCCTCGTGGCCGACAGCCACATGAGCCTGATGGAGGGGTCGATCGGCGTCTTCGGCCAGCGCCTCCTGGTGCCGCGCGACCACGAGGCCCAGGCCCGCCGCCTGCTGACGGATGCCGGCATCGCCCACGAGTTGCGCCAACCGTGACGGCCGAGGCCGACAGCGGCGCCGATCCCTTCCTCGGCGGGCTCCTGCGCCTGCACCAGCCGCCGCGGGGGGCGCACCGCGCCGGGACCGACGCGGTGCTGCTCGCCCGGCTGCTCGCGCCGCGGGCCGGGGACCGGCTCTGCGATGTCGGCGCCGGGACCGGCGCCGTCGGCCTCGCCTGCGCGGCCCTGGCGCCCGGCCTCCGGCCGACCCTGGTCGAGCGCGACCCGGCGCTCGCCGGGCAGGCCCGCGCCAACGCGACCCTCAACGGCATCGACGCGCGGGTCCTAGTCGCCGACGTGCTCGCGTCCGCGGCGGAACGCCGCGCCGCCGGTCTGCTGCCGGACAGTTTCGACGTCGTGCTCACCAACCCGCCGTTCTTCGCGGCCGGCGCTCACCGCGCCTCGCCGCACCCGGGCCGCGCCGCCGCCCACACCTTCGCGGGCGGCGATCTCGACAGCTGGATCCGCGCCTGCACGGCGGTCCTGCGGGCGGGCGGGCGTCTCGGGCTCATCCACCGGGCGGACGCCCTCCCGGCCTGCCTCGACGCCCTCAGGGGCCGCTACGGCGGGCTGGCGATCCGCCCCGTCCATCCCCGCGGCGACGCGCCGGCGATCCGCGTCCTGATCGCGGCGACCCGCGGGAGCCGAGCCGCCCCGACCCTGCTGCCGCCCCTCGTGCTGCACGACCCCGACGGCAGGTTCACGGACGAGGCCGAGGCGCTCCATCGCGGCGCGCCCTGGCCGACGCCCTGAGAGCGCGCCTCACGCCGCGAGGGCGACGGGCTCGGCGTCGCGGATGCCGAGGAACCGCTCGACTTCCGGAAGATCCGGGAAGGCGAGGAATTCCGGGCGCAGCGGCTCGGGCAGACCCTCGAAGTTGAGACCCGGGAACGTGTCGGGATGCGGGTAGAGCTGCCAGGCCGCACCGGGCTCGACCGGCGGGAACAGGATCGCGACCTTCTCGGCGCCGAGGCGGACGATCCGCGTCGGGCTGTAGGACAGCGTCTCGATGCTCCAGCCGTGGCAGGACTCCCGGCGGGCCTTCATGGTGCGGCGGCTCGTCGCGCGATGCATGGCGGTCTCCTTCGGTGGGGGTGGAAGCAGGATCAGGCGGCGCTGCGGCGTCCGGCGCGCTTCGGCCAGCCGAGCGCCACGAGGCGGGCCTTGGCGTAGTCGCGCACCTCGTCGCGGGTGCCGGGCGGCATCGTCGCCAGGACGGCCTGCGTGGCGCCGTCCAGCATCAGGTCGGTGACCGCGTTGATCGTCTCGGCCGCTTCGATGCGGCGCTTGAGGTCGCCCTCGGCCTCGGTGACCTCGTCGAAGGCGGGTGCCTCCTCGAAATCCTCGTCGACGGCCCGGACCGGGACCTGGTGGGCGCGGAACTCGTCGGCCTCCTCCTCCGAGTAGACGAGGCCGTGCAGCTCGATGAGCTTGAGGATGACGCGGTCCTTCCCGCGCTTCTCGGCCATGGCGTAGACGTAGGCCGCCTGCTTGCCCGAGACGCGGTAGTTCACGTTGACCAGCGCCTCGCCCATGGACCACTCGATCCGCTCGGTCCCGGGCTTCGCGCCGGGCAGCCGGCCGGTCACCAGGATCACGGCCTCGTCGCGCTCGGCCCGGATGACGGTCGGCGGCTCGAACACGATGCCGGCCTGGGCGGCGATGCGCTCCAGGGTCTTGTGGTAGATGACGGCGGTCCCCTGGACGCGCCAGACGTTGCCCCCGAAGGGCTCGCCGTAGCGGACGAGGATGTCGGCGATCTGCTTGTCGGCGGTTCGCATGGGGCGCTCGGTCCGTCAGGGTGAGGTCGCGTCGTCCACAGCTTTTATCGGGGACGCTCTTTCGTTCTCTTTTTGTTCACATCTATATGCGCAATCCGCCCGCGATGCGCAAGGCTCGGACGCGAAAAGCTGCGGCCGCGGACGTGCGTCATCGTCGGACATGTGCGGGCGTGGCGCGGGTCCCAACCCCTGCGGGAGAGCGGGCGCGTCGCGGATGTCTCAGGAAGACGGCTGGTCGTCGGCGCAGTCGTACAGCAGCTTCTCGGATCCGAAGGCCCGACGGGTTGCGGCCCGGCGCACGATGCCATTCCGGTGACCCCGCCGCCTGCGCCGCCGACCCGCATTGTTGCTGCACCGCACCCTAGGCTAGACCGCTTCCACGATGTCCGAGACAGCTGCCGCGATGACGCCTTCCCTCTGGACCCGCCTGTCGAACCCCAGCCACTTCATGCGGTGGTCGGGGGCGCTGGTGCCGTGGCTGACGGTCCTGTCCCTCGGCGTCCTGACGCTGGGCCTGTACCAGACCTTCTTCGTGGTGCCGCCCGACTACCAGCAGGGCGAGACCGTGCGGATCATGTACATCCACGTGCCGGCGGCGTGGCTCGGCGTGTTCTTCTACGGCGCGATGAGCGTGTCGGCGATCGGCACCCTGGTGTGGCGCCACCCGCTCGCCGACGTCGCTCAGCGGGCGGCCGCGCCGATCGGGGCCGCCTTCACGCTGATCTGCCTCGTGACCGGCTCGCTGTGGGGCAAGCCCATGTGGGGCACCTACTGGGTCTGGGACGCGCGCCTGACCTCCATGCTGATCCTGCTGCTGATCTACTGCGGCATCATCGCCCTATGGCGGACCCTGGAGGATCCGAACCGCGCGGCGCGCGCCGTGGCGATCCTGACGCTCGTCGGCGCCGTGAACCTGCCGATCATCAAGTTCTCGGTGAACTGGTGGTCGACCCTGCACCAGCCGGCCTCGATCCTGCGCATGGGCGGCTCGACCATCGACCCCTCGATGCTCCACCCGCTGCTGGTCATGATCGGCGCCGCGACCCTCGGCGGCATGACGCTGCACCTCTACGCGATGCGCACCGAGATCATGCGCCGCCGGGTGCGGACGCTGACGATCCGCGAGGCCGAGCGCCTCGACCGCGCCCAGCCGCGCCTCACCCCGACACCGGCCGCGATGCCGGTCGGGCAGCCGGTCTAGGAGGACCGCGATGGATCTCGGGTCTCACGGCGGCTTCATCCTGGCCGCCTACGCCTTCACGGCCTTGGTGATGGTCGCCCTGGTGGGCAACGCCCTGCGCGACCGCCGCGCGCAGCGCCGCGCCCTCAAGGGGTTCGGCGAGGACCGGCGATGACCGCCCCCCTCGACGACACCGCCGGCCGGACGCCACCGGTCCGCCGCTCGCTGCTGCTGATCCTGCCGGCGCTCGTCTTCGCGGCGCTCGCCGCCGTGCTGTTCCTGCGCTTGCGCTCCGGCGCCGACCCGGCCGCCCTGCCCTCCGCGATGATCGGCAAGCCGGTGCCGCGCTTCGACCTGCCCGCCGTGCCGGGACTGACCGCCAACGGCGCGCCCGTACCCGGGCTGTCGAGCGCGGACCTCAAGGGCCAGATCACGGTGCTCAACGTCTTCGCCTCGTGGTGCGCGCCCTGCCAGGTGGAGCACCCGATGCTGATGCGGCTGGCGAAGGAACCCGGCATCCGGCTCGTCGGCATCGACTACAAGGAGCCGACGCCCGAGGCCGGCCAGCGCTTCCTGACCCGGCACGGCGTTCCGTTCAGCGCGGTGGGCGCCGATGCCGGCGGCCGCGCGGCGATCGATTTCGGCGTCTACGGCGTGCCCGAGACCTTCATCATCGGGCCCGACGGCGTGATCCGCGACAAGCTGGTCGGCATCCTCACGCCGGAGAACTTCGCGAGCGTGCTCGCGCGGATCCGCGCCGCCGGGAAGGTGGCGGCCGCGCAGTAGGCGTCAGGCCTCCGGCTGCGCCTTCTTGCGCTCGTAGCGGGTGAGCAGCGGCGTCTGCGCGAGGGCGAACAGCACGGTGATCGGCATGATGCCGAACACCTTGAAGTTGACCCAGAAATCCTCGGTCTGGGTCCGCCAGACGAGCTCGTTGAGCGCGGCCAACACGAAGAAGAACACGCCCCAGCGGAAGGTGAGCTTGCGCCAGCCCTCCTCGGTGAGGCTGAACATCGAGTCGAGCACCACCGACAGCAGCGAGCGCCCGAAGACGAGGCCGCCGAGCAGCACGGTGCCGAACAGGGCGTTCACGATGGTCGGCTTGACCATGATGAAGGTCTTGTCCTGCAGCGCCAGGGTCAGGCCGCCGAACACCACCACCACCACGCCGGACACGAGTGGCATGATCGGCAGGCGCCGCACCATCACGTAGTGGATCGCCAGTGCCACCACGGTCGCCGCGATGAACACGCCCGTGGCCACGAACAGCTTCTGGTCCGGAGCGACGCCGAACTTCTCGGAATAGGCGTTGCCGAGGAAGAACAGCACCAGCGGCCCGAGTTCCAGCGCCAGCTTCACGAGCGGCGGCAGGTGGCGGTGCGGGGGGACGGATTCGATCTGCATACGCTCGGTTGGCTCGGCTGCGGCGCCCACGGTCGGCCGGGGGCGTCGGACGGGATTCGCCGGGGTGTGTGGAACGCGGAGCGCGCGATGTCCATGACATCGCGCACCCAGGAGCGGCGGCCGCCCGCGTGCTAGTCCTTCTCCAGTCCGGCGATCGCCCGGGCGAAGTCGCGGGCCGCGAAGGGCTCCAGGTCCTCCACGCCCTCGCCGACGCCGATGAAGTGCACCGGCAGGCCGAACTTCGCCGCCAGCGCCACCAGGATGCCGCCCCGGGCGGTGCCGTCGAGCTTGGTCATCACCAGCCCCGAGACCGGCGCCGCCTGCGAGAACAGCTCCACCTGGCTGAGCGCGTTCTGGCCGACCGTGGCGTCGAGGACGAGGAGCGTCGCGTGCGG
Organism: Methylobacterium sp. ME121; assembly: GCF_000974725.1. NCBI lineage: Bacteria > Pseudomonadati > Pseudomonadota > Alphaproteobacteria > Hyphomicrobiales > Methylobacteriaceae > Methylobacterium > Methylobacterium sp. ME121. The sequence goes on along the minus strand of NZ_BBUX01000008.1, from coordinate 47,032 downwards.
CGCATCCGGATCCTGCTTGCGCAGCACGCGGACGATCTTCTCCAGCTCCGCCATCAGGCCGGCCTTGTTCTGGAGCCGGCCGGCGGTGTCGATCAGCAGCACGTCGGTGCCGGCGGCGCCCGCCTGCTTCAGGGCGTCGAAGGCGAGGCCCGCCGCGTCCGCGCCCTGCGCGCCGCTCACCACCGGCGTGCCGGTGCGCGCCCCCCAGACCTTGAGCTGGTCGATTGCCGCCGCGCGGAAGGTGTCGCCGGCCGCGAGCATCACGGTGCGCCCCTCCGCCCGCAGCTTCGAGGCGAGCTTGCCGAGCGTCGTGGTCTTGCCGGCGCCGTTCACGCCGACCGTCAGGATCACGAAGGGCTTCCGGGCGGCGTCGATCGTCAGCGGCACCGCCACCGGCTCCAGCGCCCGCTCCACCTCCGCGGCCAGGATCGCCCGGACCTCGTCGGGCGAGATGCCCTTCTCGTAGCGGCCCTTGCCGACGGCCTCCGAGACCCGCATCGCGGTCTCCAGGCCGAAATCGGCCTGGATCAGCGCGTCCTCCAGGTCCTCCAGGGTCGTGGCGTCGAGCTTGCGCTTGGTGAACAGGCCGGTGACGCGGTCGGAGAGGGCCGACGAGGTCCGCTTCATCCCCGAGGTGAGGCGGCTCCACCAGCCCTTGGCCTCCGGCTCGCGCTCCGGCCCGGCGCCGGCGTCGTGGGCGAGGGCCGCGGCGCTGTCGACAGGCTGGATGTCGGGCTGGACGTCGGGTTGAATCCCGGGCTGCATCGCGGCGGCCGGCTCGACCACCGGCGCCCGGTTCACGTCGCCGGTGTCGACCGGGTCGGCGCCGTGCGCGGGGTCGTCGCCGGCGGTGCCGGCCGGCGGGCGCTCCGCGTCGCCCTCCACGGGCAGCAGGTCCGCGCCCTCGACCGCGTCCGGGACCGGCTCCCCGGACTCCTCGGGCGGCAGCGGGAGGTGCGCGACATCCTCGGCGGCGGTGGCGAAGTCCGGCTCCCCCTCGGAGGGCGAGGCCGCCCCGGCCGGCAGGTCGGCCTCGGGCTTGTCCTCGGGCCGGTCCTCGCCCCTGTCCTCGGGCGCGGGCTGGCCTTTGCGCCCGAACAGGCGTCCGAACCAGCCGGGCTTCTCCTCGCTCGCCATGAAATCGCGTCCTCGCCCCACCTTGCCCCGCCGACACCGACCCTCTAGCCGATCCGGATGTCCAACGCCTTCGACATAGGCGCGCGCCTCCTCTACCGCGATGCCCTGCTCCTCGTCATCGACAAGCCGGCGGGTTTGCCGGTCCATCCGGGCCCGCGGGGCGGCGAGACGCTCACCGACCACCTCGACGCGCTCCGGTTCGGCCTGCCCCGCCGCCCCGAGGCCGCGCACCGGCTCGACCGCGACACCTCCGGCTGCCTCGCGCTGGGCCGCCACGCCAAGGCGCTGGCGCGGCTGGGGAAGCTGTTCTCCGGCAGCGCCGTCGAGAAGACCTACTGGGCGATCGTGGCGGGCGGGCCCGCCGGGGAGGAAGGCAGCATCGACCTGCCGCTGGCCCGCCGCTCGGACGATCCGCGCTCGTGGTGGATGAAGGCCGACCCGGCGGGCGACCCGTCGCTGACGCACTGGCGGGTGCTCGGCCGCGCCGGGGGGCGGACCTGGCTGGAATTGAAGCCGGTCACCGGCCGGACCCACCAGCTCCGGGTCCACTGCGCCGCCTCCGGCTGGCCGATCCTGGGCGACGCGGTCTACGGCGGGGCGCCCCGCGGGAGCGCGCTGCACCTCCACGCCCGGGCGCTGTCGATCCCGCTCTACCCGAAGCGCGACGCCATCGCCGTCACGGCGCCGCCGCCCCCGCACATCGCCGAGGCCGTGGCGGCGATGCCGGCGTGAGCCGCGGGCGCTAGGCGCCGATGAGCCGCGCGCCGTCGTGCCCGGCGACGGCGACGTCGTGGAACGTCCCCGCTTCGGGGACGCCCGGAAGCCGAACCGCGGTGAAATCCGCGCTCCGCCCGACGCCGCCGCGCTCCGCCAGCACGGTGAGGCGGCGGCCGACCTGGGCGTCGAGATGCCGGCGCAGCGCGTCGGCGCCGGCCGCCCGCAGCCGCGCCGCCCGCGCGCGGATCGCCTCGGGGGCAACCGGCGGCATGCGCGCGGCCGGTGTCCCGGGGCGCGGCGAGTACGGGAAGACGTGCAGGTGCGTCAGGCCGCACGCCGCCACGAGGTCGAGGGAGCGGTCGAACTGCGCCTCGGTCTCGGTCGGGAAGCCGGCGATCAGGTCGGCGCCGAACACCGTGTCGGGCCGCAGCCGCCGCACGGTCTCGCAGAAGCGGATCGCGTCGACGCGCAGGTGCCGGCGCCTCATGCGCTTGAGGATCAGGTCGTCGCCGGCCTGCAGCGACAGGTGCAGGTGCGGCATGAGCCGCTCCTCCTCGGCGATCGCCGCGAGCAGCGCGTCGTCGGCCTCGACGGAATCGATGGAGGACAGGCGCAGGCGCGCGAGGTCGGGCACCGCCCGGAGGATCGCGCGCGCGAGGCCGCCGAGGGACGGGGCCGTGCCGGGGAGGTCCCGGCCGTAGGCGGTGAGATCGACGCCGGTCAGCACCACCTCGCGCCCGCCCCGGGCCACGAGGGTCCGGACCTGCGCGATCACGTCCGCCTCCGGCACCGAGCGGGAGAAGCCCCGCCCGAACGGGATCACGCAGAAGGTGCAGCGGTGGTCGCAGCCGTTCTGCACGGGCACGAAGGCGCGGGTGTGCCCGGCCACGGCCTCGATCCGCGTCGGCTCGGCCACCCGCGCCGCCATGACGGCGCCCGGCCCGGTCGCGGCCGCCGACCAGCCCTCCGGCCGCAGCTTCTCGGCGTTGCCGACGAGGCGCGCGACCTCCGGCATGGCCGCGTAGGCCTCCGTCTCGACCTCGGCGCCGCAGCCGGTGACGACGATCTCGGCGCCGGGCCGCTCCCGGGCGATGCGCCGGATCGCCTTGCGGGCCTGCCGCCCGGCCTCGGCGGTCACCGCGCAGGTGTTCACCACCACCCGGTCGCGCCCGTCCGCCGCCGCGTGGACCCGCAGGGCCTCGGACTCGACGGTGTTGAGGCGGCAGCCGAAGGTGAGGGTCTCGACCGCCATCAGGCCGCGCTGTCGAACAGCTCCGGCGCCAGGGTCCCCTCGGCGACGAGCGCGACCGGGCCGGTCATCAGGACGTGGTCGTCGGCCCGCCACTCGACGAACAGCTCGCCGCCCGGCAGCGCGACGCTGGCCTGCCGGCCGATCATCCGCAGGCGCGAGGCGGCCACCACGGTGGCGCAGGCGGCCGTGCCGCAGGCGAGCGTCAGCCCGGCCCCCCGCTCCCAGACGCGGAGCTTGATCGTCTCGCGGCCCGTCACCTGCGCCACCGAGATGTTGGCGCGCTCCGGGAACAGCGGGTGGTTCTCCAGCATCGGGCCGATCCGGGCGAGGTCGAAGCTGTCCGGATCCTGCTCAACGAAGAACACCGCGTGCGGGTTGCCCATGTTCACGGCGCCCGGCGAGTGCAGGATCGGATCGTCGATCGGGCCGATCTGCAGCTCGATCCGCCGGGTGTCGGGGAACGGCTCGGACAGGGGGATCTCGTCCCAGGCGAGCCGCGGCCGGCCCATATCCACCGTGAAGGCCCGCTCCGACACGCGGCGCACCCCGAGCAGGCCCGCCCGGGTCTCCAGGACGAGCCGGCCGCCCTCGGCCGGCCGGGCCATGGCCGGGTCGTCGAGCATCGCGTAGGCGACGCAGCGCGTGCCGTTGCCGCAGGCGCCCGATTCCGAGCCGTCGGTGTTGTAGATGCGCATGAACGCGTCCGTGCCCGGGCTCACGGGATCGTGCAGGACCATCAGCTGATCGAAGGTCGAGCCGGGATCCTGCGCGATCGCCCGCGCCTCCTCGGGCCGCACCTTCGCGGCGGAGCCGCGCAGATCCAGCACCACGATCGCGTTGCCGGCGCCGTGCATCTTCAGGAAGCGTCTGTGGGCGAGTGCGCTCATGCGGTCCCGCGGTTGGAGGAAGGCGCGGGCTATATCGCAAAAGCCGCCGCCCGGCGCGAGGGGTGCCGCGGCGTGGCAGATGCGCCGCACCCGCGGCTCTCGTCCGCTGCGCCCTCGCGGGTCGTCCCGATCGCCATTAGGTTACGCCGCGGGAGCCCGCGCGATCATCCGCGGGCCTCGACCGGAGCGCCCACCGTGATCCGCCTTCGTCCGCTCGTCGCCCTCTCGGCCGCCCTCGTGCTCGCGTCGGGCGGCCCGATCGCCGCGCAGCAGCAGCCCGCGCCGCCGCCCTCCACGGCGCCCGCGCCGGCCCAGACGAACCCGCTGCCGACCACGACGGCGCCGAACCCGGTCGCCGATCCGGACAAGAGCGCGGCCCCGGCGCCCCAGCAATCGGTGGCGCCCCCGCCCGCGGGCCAGTCGGCGGTGGGAACGCCCCCGGGCACGAGCCCGGGAACGTCGGCGCGGCCGACGCTCATCGACAAGGCCGGCGAGCCCGGCGACGTCGACGAGGTCACCCTGCCGGCCAAGCCCGTCGCGATCCTGTCCGGCAAGACCAAGTGGGAGGAGGCCGTGCCGAACCTGAAGCAGGCCTTCGCGCGGATCGAGGCCGACCTCGCCAAGCTCGGCGTCGCGCCGGCCGGGCGGCCGCTCGCGGTCTTCACGCGCACCGACGACGACGGCTTCGAGTTCGAGGCGATGATCCCGGTGGCGGCCGCGCCGAGCCCGGCACCCGCCGAGACCGACGGCCTGCGCTTCGGCACGACGCCCTCCGGCAAGGCGTTGCGCTTCGCCCACAAGGGGTCCTACGAGTCGATCGACAGCACCTACGAGACGCTGACCGCCTACCTCGACGCCAAGGACATCGTGGTGCAGGACCGGTTCGTGGAGGAGTACGCCACCGACCTCAAGGACAGCACCGACGACAACCTCGACGTGAACATCTACGCGCTGGTGAAGTAGGCGCGCACGGGCCGGCGGCGTCCCCACGCGATTGCCACGACCGCTTCGGAACCGAGCGCGGGTCCCCTCTCCCGAGCGGGAGAGGGACAGGGTGAGGGGCATGCGGCTTCCGGACAGGGCACGCGCGTCGACGGCGCTCTCCGCCCTGAAGCGCCCGGTCCCTCACCCCAACCCTCTCCCGCACGGGAGAGGGGGCAGGGCGCGCGCCGCCGCCGGCCCTGCTCTCCGCTGGAAGCGCGCGAACCCGACGAGGCGGACAGATCGCCGCTGCCCCGTACCGGCAGGAACAGGGGCATCGGCTCGCGGATTCGCCCGACATGCCCGCCGCCGACCTCAGAACTGCGACCGCCCCGCGCCCGCGCCGCAAGCCGGCCCCCGCCGTCACGGATCCGGCCCTCGCCGAGAAGGCGCTCGCCGTCCATGCCCGGTTGTGCCCGGTCTACGGCTGCCCGATCCCGTACTTCCACAGCCTGGATCCGGTCAGCGAATTCGTCTCCTCGCTCCTGTCGCACCGGACGCGCAACGCCGAATCCGGCCGGGCCTTCAAGGCCCTGCGGGCGCGCTTCCGCGACTGGGAGGCGGTGATCGACGCGGACGTGCCGGAGATCGAGGCTGCCATCGCGGGCGTGACCTGGCCGGAGCTGAAGGCGCCGCGCATCCGCGACGTGCTCCGGGCGCTGCGCGACCGGTGCGGCGGCCTCGACCTCGCCTTCTTGGCCGACATGGAGGTCGAGGCCGCGCGGGCGTGGCTGCAGGCGATCCCGGGCGTCGGGCCGAAGACCAGCGCGGCGGTCCTGTCCTTCTCCACCCTGCGAATGCCGGCCCTGCCGGTCGACAGCCACCATCACCGGGTGGCGCAGCGCCTCGGGCTGATCGGCAAGACGGTCGATGTCGGCCCGTCGCACCCGATCCTGCGGGCGCAGCTCCCCGCCGACTGGAGCGCGCAGGACCTCTACGACAATCACGAGATCCTGATGCTGCACGGCCAGAAGGTCTGCCATCATCGCCGCCCGGCCTGCGGGCGCTGCGTCCTGGTCGACCTCTGCCCCAGCGCGAGGCTGCCCACGCGGGAGCCGTGAGCGCGTCCTTGACCATTCCGGCCTACGGGTGCGAGTAACCCCGCGCCCGGACGGCGCGGAGCCCCGGTCTTCCCTTGCTCAGGATCGGCGCCGATGGCCGCGTTCACCGAATTGGTCTTCTCGGGCGTCCAGCCCACCGGCAACCTGCACCTCGGCAACTATCTCGGGGCCGTGAAGCGCTTCGTGGAGATGCAGGATCGCGACGCGCAGTGCCTGTACTGCGTGGTCGACCTCCACGCGATCACCGTCTGGCAGGATCCCGAAGCGCTGCGCGGCCAGATCCGCGAGGTCACGGCCGCCTTCCTCGCCGCCGGCATCGATCCCAAGCGCTCGATCGTGTTCAACCAGAGCCAGGTGCCGCAGCACGCCGAGCTCGCCTGGGTGTTCAACTGCGTCGCCCGCCTCGGCTGGCTGAACCGCATGACCCAGTTCAAGGAGAAGGCCGGAAAGGACCGGGAGAACGCCTCGATCGGCCTCTACGACTACCCGGTGCTGATGGCCGCCGACATCCTGGCCTACCGGGCGACGCACGTGCCGGTCGGCGAGGACCAGAAGCAGCACCTGGAGCTGACCCGGGACATCGCCCAGAAGTTCAACACCGATTTCTCGGGGTCGATCACGGCGCACGGCCACGGCGACGCCTTCTTCCCAATCACGGAGCCGCTGATCGGCGGCCCGGCCGCCCGGGTCATGTCGCTGCGCGACGGCACCAAGAAGATGTCGAAGTCGGACCCGTCCGACAACGCCCGCATCAACCTCACGGACGATGCGGACGCCATCGCCCAGAAGATCCGCCGGGCCAAGACCGATCCCGAGCCCCTGCCTTCCGAGGTGGCGGGCCTGAAGGAGCGGCCCGAGGCCGACAACCTCGTGGGGATCTACGCGGCGCTGGCCGGCATCACCCGGGAGGACGTGCTGCGCGATTTCGGGGGAGCGCAGTTCTCGACCTTCAAGCCGGCGCTCGCCGACCTCGCGGTGACGAGCCTCGCGCCGATCGCCGGGGAGATGCGCCGCCTCACCGCCGATCCTGGCCACATCGACGCCGTGCTGGCCGACGGCGGCGCCCGGGCCGAGACCATCGCGGCGCAGACCCTCGACGCGGTCAAGGACATCGTCGGCTTCGTCCGGCGCGGCCCCAGCCTGCAGGCGGTGCGGTGACCGTCCGGGCGCTGGTCTTCGACGTCTTCGGGACGCTGGTCGACTGGCGCTCCGGCGTCGCCCGCGAGGCGGCGCGGCTGCTCGCGCCCGTCGCGCCGGACCTCGATGCCGGCGCTTTCGCGGACGCGTGGCGGGCACAGTACAATCCCTCGATGGAGACGGTGCGCTCCGGCGCCCGGCCCTACGTCGACCTCGACACGCTCCAGGCCGAGTCGCTGCCCGGCGTGCTGGCGCAGTTCGGCATCGCGGGCGTCTCCGAGGCCGTGCAGCGGGAGCTGGTCCAGGCCTGGCACCGGCTCGACGCGTGGCCCGAGGTGCCGGACGCGCTGCGGCGGCTGCGCGAGAAGCACCTCCTGGCGCCGGTCTCCAACGGGCCTGTCCGGCTGATGGCCGACCTCGCCCGCCGCAACGGCCTGGTCTTCGACGCGGTGCTCGGCGCCGGCTACTCCCGCGACTACAAGCCGAAGCCGGCGCTCTACCGCGACGCCGTCGCGGCCTTCGGCTTCGCGCCGGGGGAGACCATGATGGTCGCGGCCCACTCGAACGACCTCGCGGCGGCGGCGGGCCACGGGCTCGCCACCGCCCACATCGCCCGCCCGCACGAGCACGGCCCGGCCGGCGGCGAGGCCGCGCCGACGGTGCCGGTCACCCACGCGGCGCGGGACTTGGCGGATCTCGCCGACCGGCTCGGCTGCTGAGGATTTTTTCACGGAAGGGTGCGATGGCCGACTGGAACCCCGCCCTCTACACCCGCTTCGAGGACGAGCGGACGCGCCCCGCCGCCGAGCTCCTCGCCCGCGTGCCCCTCGAAGCGCCGCGTCTGGCCATCGATCTCGGCTGCGGGCCCGGCAACTCCACCGCGCTGATCGCGGCCCGTTTCCCCGACGCCGAGGTGATCGGGCTCGACACCTCGCCGGCCATGCTGGAGAGCGCCCGCGCCCGGCTGCCCCGCCTCGCCTTCGCGCTGGCCGACGCCGCGACCTGGACACCCGAGCGGGCGCCGGACCTGATCTACGCCAACGCCGTGCTGCAATGGCTGCCGGACCACGCGACCCTGCTGCCGCGGCTGTTCGGCCTCCTCGCCCCGGGCGGCGTGCTGGCCGTGCAGATGCCCGACAACCTCGCCGAGCCCACCCACCGCCTGATGCGCGCGGTGGCGGCGTCCGGCCCCTGGGCGGCGGCGATCGGCGACCCGGCCGTGGCCGGCCGCCTCGGGCGGATGCTGGAGCCCGCGGCGTACTACGATCTGCTGGCGCCGGCGGCCGCCGAGGTCGATGTCTGGCGCACCGCCTATCATCACCGGATGGCCGATGCCGCCGCCATCGTGGACTGGGTCCGGGCCACGGGCCTGCGTCCCTTCCTCGACCCGCTGGATCCCGAGCACCGCGCCGGCTTCCTGGATGCCTACACGCGCGCGATCGACGGGGCCTACCCGCCGCGCAGCGACGGCCGGCGCCTGCTCGCCTTCCCGCGGGTGTTCGTCGTCGCCCGGAAGGCCAGCTAGCGCGCAGGCCGGTCCGGGCGCCCTCAGGCCGCGCGCACCGTACCGAGGAAGCGGCTGACCTCTGCCCGCAGATGCTCGGACTGACGCGACAGGTTCGCGGACGAATCCAGCACCTGACCGGCGGCCGAGCCGGTCATGTCGGCAGCGTCGGCCACGCGGGCGATGTTCGTGGTCACCTCGCCCGTGCCGGCGGCGGCCTGGGTCACGTTGCGGACGATCTCCTGGGTCGCGGCGCCCTGCTGCTCGACCGCGGCCGCGATCGTCGTGGCCATAGCGCTGATCTCGTCGACCCGCGTCGTGATGCTGCCGATCGCCGAGGCCGCCTGCGCGGTCGAGGCCTGAACGCGAGAGATCTGCCCCGCGATCTCGTCGGTGGCCCGCGCGGTCTGGGTGGCCAGCGCCTTCACCTCGGCGGCCACGACCGCGAAGCCCCGGCCGGCCTCGCCGGCGCGGGCCGCCTCGATGGTGGCGTTGAGGGCGAGCAGGTTGGTCTGGCCCGCGATGCCGCTGATCAGCGCCACCACGTCCCCGATCTTCATCACCGCCGCGCTCAGGTCCTCGACCAGCCGCACCGTGCGCCCGGCCTCGTCGGCCGCGGCCCGCGCGAGCTGCGCGGATCCCTGGACCTGCCGCCCGATCTCCTGCACGGAGCTGCCGAGTTCTTCGGCCGCCGAGGCCGCGGCCCGGACGTTGGAGGCGGCCTCCTCGGCCCCCGCCGCGACGGTGGTCGACTGGCCCGCGGTCTCCGAGGCCGTGGCGGCCAGCCCCTTGGCCGTGGCCTGCAGCTCGGTGGCCGCGTCCGTCACCGTCTCGACGATGCCGCCGACCGCCTGCTCGAAGGCGTTGGCCAGGTCCGCGGTCACCCGCTTGCGATCCCGGTCGGCGGCGGCCTGGGCGTCCGCCCGTGCCCGGGCGTCGGCCTGCGCCTGCGCCCGCAGGCCGTCGCGCAGCTGCAGCACCGCCCGCCCGACCAGCCCGACCTCGTCGCGGCGCCGCGCCTCGGGCACGTCCGCCCCGTAATCGCCCGCCGCCATGTCGCCGATGGTCCGGCCGAGCGCGCGGATCGGCCTCCCGACGAGGCGGTGCAGCGCGCCGAAGACGACCGCGCATCCGATCAGCACGCAGAGGACCGAGATGCCGATCAGCGTCGCGCGCGCCTGATCGGCGGCGGCCGTGAGCGTCGCCACCGGCACCGCCACGACGATGGCCCACCGGTCGGGCGTCTCGCCCGCCTGGATATGCTGCGCCATGTACCGCCACGGCGCCCCGTCCGGGCCCGGCGCGTCGGTCACCACCACGGCTCCCGCGCGGATCGCCTGCCCGGCCGCGTCGGCCGCCGACGCGTCGAAGCCGTGCAACGGCTTCCCGGCCGCCGCGCCGGTCGGATGCGCGACGGTCGTCCCGCTCGCCGAGATCACCGCGAGATAGCCGGTCCCGAACGGCTTCACCGCGTTGAGGGCGGCGTTCAGGGAGCCGAGATCGATGTCGACGCCGGCGGTGCCGCGGTACGTGCCGTCCACGGTGATCGGCGCGCCGAACGACATCATGACGACGTCCTTCCCGGCCACCGGGTAGATGTAGGGTTCGATGGCCACCAAGCGGTTCAGCTTCTTCGGCCGAAGGTAGTAGGCGCCGTCCGGCTCGGCCTCGTAGCCGGTGAGAACCTCCCGCTTGATCGTGCCGCTGCCGCGATTCCAGTAGGGCATGAAGCGGCCGCTCGCGTCCGAGGACGCCGTGCCGGCGAACGCGCGGTCGCGCCCGTCCAGAGCGTTCGGCTCCCAGCCGGTCCAGGTCGCGATCAGGTCGGGGTTGGCGCGCAGAAGCTCGCGCAGCATCGCGTCGTAGACCGCGCGGTCCTGGATCCCGCCGCCGCGCAGCGCCGACGCGGCCGCCGCGAGACTCTCGGCGGTCCTGGCCGCCACGGCGAGGCGAAACCGAACCTCACGCGCCTCGCTCGACAGCGTCTCCGACTGCATCCTGGCCGTCTGTTCCTCGAAGGAGGCGTTGATCCGGCGAGCCAGGAAAGTCGTCCCGCCCGCGAAGACGGCCGCGATCAGGACACTACAGATTACCGCGACGCGCAGCGGGAGCGAGAACATGGCCTGTACGAACCGTGAGAAGGTACGATCGAGAGATCTCGCACGAAATCTAACGACCTACCCTCACGGCGTCAAGAAAATTTGAAGAACGAAGAAAGTAGAGGCCAATACAGTGCCGCATCATTGTGATGCGTAGGTTAAATATACTTGCGATCAACTCACGGCATGAAAATTGGAATTCCGCCTCGTCAAGCACCGGCCGCCCTGCTCCGCGGGGCGGCCGGAACGGACGGTCAGGCCTCGCCGCGGGCGACCAGCGCCGCGTACTCGGAGACCTCGAGCTTGCCCTCCTTGGCGACGCGGGCCTTGTCGGCGTCGCTGATCACGTCGCCCGCGAGGTCGAGCCGCTTCCAGGCGGCGAGCGGGGTCTCGCGATCGGGCCGCGGCACGTACTTGTTCTGCTCGAGCTTCTTGTACTTGTGGATGTAGCGCGGGCAGTTGACCCAGATCTTGGTGACCGCGACCCTCACCAGGTACTTGGCCTCGGTATACTCGGCCATGAGGGCGTCGTCGCGCAGCAGCGACGCGTGCCCCTGCACGCGGATGCGGTGCGGCGTCTCGAAGTCGATGAACAGCAGGCCGACCTTGGCCTGCCCCTCGATATTGCCCATCGAGTAGAACATGCCGTTGCCGTCGAATCCGGGGAAGACGAGCGTCTTGTCGTCGAGCACCTTCACGAAGCCCGTGGGGCCGCCCTTGTAGGAGACGGTGGGCATCCCGTCCGGATCGACGGTCGACAGGAAGAACATGTCGCGGGAGCCGATGAACGCGGCCTCGTCCGGCTGGACGCTGTCGTGAACCCAGTCCTCGTCGAGGCGCACGGCGAGCTTGGTCGTGCCGAACTCCTCCTGGAGCGCCCGGTGCGCGTCGGAATAGAGCGATGCCATGGGTGTCCTCTCCGCTTGCCGGCCCTCGTGCAGGCGGGACCGCTGCGGGGCTTATGGCCGGGAAGCTTCGGACAGGGCAACCGGGAAGACGAAGGGCCGACCACGCTCACGCGTGACCGGCCCCTGGCGGCGCGGCCGAGCGAGGCCCGGCCGCACGGTTCGGGCTCAGTTGCGGGTCTTGTCGACGAGCGCCTTCTCGGAGATCCACGGCATCATGCCGCGGAGCTTGGCGCCGACCTCCTCGATCGGGTGGGCGGCGAGCTTGGCGCGGGTCGCCTTGAACGAGGTCTGGTTGACCTTGTTCTCCAGCATCCAGTTGCGCGTGAAGGTGCCCGACTGGATGTCGTTCAGCACGCGCTTCATCTCGGCCTTGGTCTCGGGCGTGACGATGCGCGGGCCGGTGACGTACTCGCCGTACTCGGCCGTGTTGGAGATCGAGTAGTTCATGTTGGCGATGCCGCCCTCGTAGATGAGGTCGACGATCAGCTTCACCTCGTGGAGGCACTCGAAATAGGCCATCTCGGGCGCGTAGCCCGCCTCGACCAGGGTCTCGAAGCCGGCCTTGATCAGCTCGACGAGGCCGCCGCAGAGCACGGCCTGCTCGCCGAACAGGTCGGTCTCGCACTCTTCCTTGAAGGTCGTCTCGATGATGCCGGCGCGGCCGCCGCCGTTCGCCGAGGCGTACGACAGGCCGAGATCGTGGGCGTTGCCGGAGGCGTCCTGCGCGATGGCGATCAGGGTCGGCACGCCGCCGCCGCGGAGGTACTCGGAGCGCACGGTGTGGCCCGGGCCCTTCGGGGCGACCATCAGGACGTCGAGATCCTTGCGCGGCTCGATCAGGTTGAAGTGGACGTTGAGGCCGTGGGCGAACAGCAGCGCGGCGCCCTGCTTCATGTTGCCCTCGAGGGACTCGCGGTAGATGTCGCCCTGCAGCTCGTCGGGGGTGAGCATCATCACCACGTCGGCCCACTTGGCGGCCTCGGCGACCGACAGGACCTTGAAGCCCTCGTGCTCGGCCTTCTTGGCGGTGGCGGAGCCCTCGCGCAGCGCGATGACGATGTCCTTCACGCCGGAATCGCGCAGGTTGAGCGCGTGGGCGTGGCCCTGGCTGCCGTAGCCGACGATGGCGACCTTCTTGCCCTTGATCAGGTTCAGGTCGGCGTCGCGATCGTAATACACCCGCATGTCTGTCTCCTCTTAAGCTTGGTGTTTCGGGTCGGGTTGGGCCCGGCCGTAGAGGGCCAGGAACTGCTCGACGGCGCGGCCCGCATCGCGCCGGATCTCGGCCCCGTCGAGGTCGAGGGTCTCGCCGAGCAGAAGTCGGATCTGGATATCCCGGCCGACGAGGCCGAAGAAGGTGCGGAAGGCGGCCTCGCTGTCGGCGAAGGTCAGCAGGCCGGCGGCGCGCCCCGCCTCCAGCACGGGCTTGACCCGCTCGCCGATGGCGAAGCGGCCGTTCGCGAGCACGATGCCGCCGAGGTTGCTCTTGCGCGAGCCCGCATGCGCGATGGCGATGCGGTTCAGCGCCACCGAGGTCGGGCCGGTGATGACCTCCAGCCACGTCACGGCGAAGTCCTGCAGGCGCTCCCGCAGGGTCGCGCCGTCGAGCACCTGCGCGGCGTCGTGCCCGGCATGGACCCGGGAGGCCTGCCAGCGCACCGTCGCGGTCAGCAACCCGTCGCGGTCGCCGAACCACTTGTAGAGCGTCTCCTTCGAGCAGCTCGCCCGGCGCGCGACGGCGTCCATGGTGAGCTGCTCGCCGTCCTCGACCATGAGGCCGAGCACGGCGTCCAGCACCGCCTGCTGGCGGGCCGACGGGGCTTCCTGCTCTGCTGTGGCGCTGGCCTGCATCATCTCGAATGGCGTACCGTACCGTACGGTACGCGCTCTAGGCCGATTCGACGGCCGCGGCAAGGGGGTGCCGCGGCCGAACCGAGTCAGCGCGGGAGCGGCAGTCCCTCGCGGGCGAAGACGGCTTGCACGGCCGGCCGCTCGGCGACGCGGCGGGCATGGGCGGTCCAGGCCGGGAAGCGGCCGGCCATGTCGAACCGGAGCACGGGCCCGTTGGCCCAGAACCAGAAGACCATCAGGTAGGCGTCGACGACGCTGAACCGGTCACCCACAGCCCAGCCGCCGTGCGAGAGGCGCACCTCGGTCATGGTGGCGAGATCCGCGTAGGTATTGGCGGCCTTAGCCTTGATGCCCGCGAAGGCGCTCTCGTCCTCGGTGTAGCGCTCGGGCCGGCGGACATGGGCATAAGTGACATGGTGGTTGCAGGCGAGCCAGCCGAGCCACTCGTCGGTGGCGGCCTGCTCGCGGAGATCCGTGGGCCACAGCGCCTTCTCCGGCACCTGACGGGCGACGTGGCGCAGGATGGCCGCGCACTCGGTGAGCACCCAGCCGTCCTCGGTCAGCGCCGGCACGCGGCCGCGATCGTTGATCGCGAGGTATTCCGGCCGGCGCTGGTCGCCCGCCGCGAGGTCGAGCTTGATGCCCTCGTAGGGGAGCCCGGATTCCTCCAGGATGATGTGGGCGGCGAGCGAGCAGGCGCCGGGGGCGTAGTAGAGCGTACGGGCGGTCATGGGTGGTCCTTGATCGACGAACTCAGGCGCGACGCGACGGCCTCGATCGGCTCCCCCCGGCACCGATGAGCCGCGCGTCGGAAGCTTAGAGCGGCTCCGCCCCGCGCCCCATCGCGGAGATCCCGGTCCGGCAGATCTCCACCAGCCCGATCACGCTCATCAGGCGCACGAACCGGTCGATCTCCTCGGTGGCGCCGGTCAATTCGAACACGAAGGAGTTGAGCGTGGCGTCGAGCGTCTTGGCGCCGAAGGCGGCGGCGAGCCGAAGCGCCTCGCTGCGGTGCTCGCCCTCGCCCTTCACCTTCACCAGGCAGATCTCGCGCTCGATGGCGTTGCCCTGGAGCGTCAGGTCCACCACCCGGTGCACCGGCACCAGCCGGTCGAGCTGCGCCTTGATCTGCTCGATCACGGCGTTCGTGCCCGCGGTCACGATGGTGATGCGGGAGATGTGGCGCGCCTCCTCGGTCTCGGAGACCGTCAGGCTCTCGATGTTGTAGCCGCGACCGGAGAACATGCCGGAGATGCGGGCGAGCACGCCGGGCTCGTTGTCGACGATCACCGCGAGCGTGTGCCGGTTCACCGGCTCGACGCGGACGGGCTCGGGATAGTGGGTGTTCATCGCGTTCATCGCGGGGCAAGTCCTCGTCGTTCGACCCAACGCCGCCGCAGCGGCGGATCGCGGCCCGGCACGGAGCCGGGCCGCCCTCCCTCACACCAGCATCTTGCCTTCCTCGGAGATCACGTCGCCGAGTTCGACGCCGGTCTCGCCGAGGTAATCGGACAGGAGCATCTCGTTGTGCGCCTTGCCCGACGGGATCATCGGGAAGCAGTTCTCGGTCTTGTCGACGATGCAGTCGAAGATGACCGGGCCGTCGTGGGCGAGCATCTCCGCGATGGCGCCGTCGAGGTCGCCCGGCTTCTCGCAGCGCATGCCCTTGGCGCCGTAGGCCTCCGCGAGCTTCACGAAGTCCGGCAGGCTCTCCGAGTAGCTCTGCGAGTAGCGCGAGCCGTGCAGCAGCTCCTGCCACTGGCGGACCATGCCCATGTACTCGTTGTTCAGGATGAACACCTTGATCGGCAGGCGGTACTGCACCGCCGTCGACATCTCCTGCATGTTCATCAGGATCGAGGCCTCGCCGGCGATGTCGATGACGAGCCCGTTCGGGTGCGCGAGCTGCGTGCCGATCGCCGCCGGCAGGCCGTAGCCCATCGTGCCGAGGCCCCCGGAGGTCATCCAGCGGTTCGGCTCGTCGTACTTGAAGTACTGGGCTGCCCACATCTGGTGCTGGCCGACCTCGGTGGTGATGTAGGTCTCGCGGTCCTTGCAGGCCTCGTAGAGGCGCTGCACGGCGTATTGCGGCTTGATGATCGTGCCCGACGGCCAGTAGGCGAGGCAGTCCCGCGCCTTCCAGGCGTTGATCTTCTGGAACCACGGATCGAGGTTCGACGTGTCGGGCCGCGACGGCAGGGCGCGCCACGCCTCCAGCATGTCGGCGAGCACCGACGCGCAGTCGCCGACGATCCCGACATCGACCTTGACGACCTTGTTGATCGAGGAGGCGTCGACGTCGATGTGGATCTTCTTCGAGAACGGCGAGAACGCGTCGAGCCGGCCGGTGATCCGGTCGTCGAAGCGGGCGCCGACGCAGATCATCACGTCGCACTCGTGCATCGCGAGGTTGGCCTCGTAGGTCCCGTGCATGCCGAGCATGCCCAGGAACTTCTCGTCCGTGCCCGGATAGGCGCCGAGCCCCATCAGGGTCGAGGTGATCGGGAAGCCGGTCTCGCGGACGAGCTCGCGCAGCAGGCGCGAGGCCTCAGGACCCGAGTTGATGACGCCGCCGCCGGTGTAGAAGACCGGCCGGCGCGCGGTCGCCATCAGCTCGACGGCCGCGCGGATCCGGTCGGCGTCGCCCTTGACGGCCGGGCGGTAGGTCTTGTGGCTCGCGATCTCGGGGCGCTCGTAGAGGCCGGAGGCGAACTGGATGTCCTTGGGCAGGTCGACCACGACCGGACCGGGACGGCCGTTCGCCGCGACGTAGAACGCCTCGTGCAGGATGCGCGGCAGGTCGTCGATCGATTTGACGAGGTAATTGTGCTTCGTGCAGTGGCGCGTGATGCCGACCGTGTCGCATTCCTGGAACGCGTCGGTGCCGATCAGGTGCGTCGGGACCTGCCCGGTGATGCAGACCAGCGGGATCGAGTCCAGCATCGCGTCGGTGAGTCCGGTGACGATGTTGGTCGCGCCGGGGCCCGACGTCACGAGGACGCAGCCGACCTTGCCGGAGGAGCGGGCATAGCCCTCCGCGGCGTGGACGGCGCCCTGCTCGTGGCGGACGAGGATGTGCTTGACGGCGTTCTGGTGGAAGAGCGCGTCGTAGATCGGAAGTACGGCGCCGCCCGGGTACCCGAACAGCGTGTCGACACCCTGATCCTGGAAGGCCCGGATGACCATCTCGGCCCCGGTCATGACCTCGCCGCCCATGCTCGTCTCCTCGCGCTCTCCGGAGCCACCGCGATCCCGTGATCGCCGCCCTGCCCCGTCCTCTCTCCCGGCACCCCCGTCACGCGGGGCGGTCTCCGCCTCGCCCGAAGGTGCCTCTCGCCTCGGATCTCCGTCCGTCCCAGTCCTGTCCCGCCCGGACGCGGGCAACAAAAAAGGGCCCCGAGGGACCCTGCATGCGCCACCGCCCGGATCGCGGCCCTCTCTCAGGGCCGCCCCGTCGGTGACGCTACCGCTACAATAAGGACCGTGGTCATCGGATATCCGAACCTGCCCCGCGGCGGCCCCATGATCCGGAACTGGCTCATGGTCGGCACGCGAAGTGTCGGGCCTCTTAGCGGAGAGCGCGGGGCGGGTCAACGCGTCCGGCGCTTGTTTGCGCCGGCTTGGTCGACGAGCCGCTCCCTCAGTTCAGCGGCGGCGGGTAGCGGCGGACCCAGTTGCTCGCCGCGTCGTAGGCGGCACCGAGCTGCAGGCAGGCGAGCTCGCCGTGGTTGGGACCGACGATCTGGATGCCCGCGGGCAGCCCGGCCTCCCCGAACCCGGCCGGCACGGCCAGCGCCGGCAGGCCCGACATCGTCGCGGGAATCGTGATCTGCATCCAGCGGTGGTAGGTGTCCATCGCGTGGCCGCCCACGGTCTCGGGCCAGCGCAGGCTCTTGTCGAACGGGAAGACCTGGGCGCTGGGCATGACCACGTAGTCGTAGGCCTCCATGAAGCGGCGCAGGGTCTCGTACCAGCGGGTGCGCCCCTCCAGCGCCGCGATGATCCGGTCGGCGCCGAGCGCCAGTCCCCGCTCGACCTCCCAGACCGCCTCCGGCTTGAGCAGGGCCCGGTGGCGGGGCTCGTCGTAGAGCGGGCGGAGGTTCGCCGCGACGGTGAGGGCCCGCAGCACCAGCCAGTCCTGCCAGAGCCGCTCCATGTCGTAGCGCGGCATCGCCTCCTCGACGGTGCAGCCGATCTCCGCGAAGGTCGCCAGGGCGGCGCGCCCGACGTCGAGCACGCCGGGATCGAACGGGATCTCGCCGCCGCAATCGCCGAGCCACGCGATCCGCGTCCCGCGGAAGTCGCGGGCGAGCGGGCGCGCGAAGGCGGACGGGTCCTGCCGGACGGCGTTCGGGCAGCGCGGATCGTAGCCCGCCAGCACCGAGAGCATCAGGCCGATATCGCCCGGCGTGCGCCCGATCGCCCCGAGCACGCCGAGATTCGGGCTGAACACGTCCTTGGCCTCGGCCGGGATCCGGCCCCAGCTCGGGCGCAGGCCGTAGCAGTTGTTGAAGGCGGGCGGATTCCGCAGGGAGCCGGCATGGTCGCTGCCGTCGGCCACCGGCTGCATCCGCAGCGCCACCGCCACGGCGGCGCCGCCGCTCGACCCGCCCCCGGTCATCGCCGGGTCGTAGGCGTTGCCGGTGGCGCCGTAGACCGGGTTGAAGCTGTGCGAGCCGAGGCCGAACTCGGGGATGTTGGTCTTGCCGATGAAGATCGCCCCGGCGGCGCGCAGGCGGGTGACCATGATCGAGTCCGTCTCGGCGACCCGGTCGGCGAAGATCGGCGAGCCCTGCGTGAACCGCAGGCCGCGGACCGGGTCGAGATCCTTCACCGCCAGCGGGAAGCCGTGCAGCGGGCCGACGGGCTCACCGCGCGCCAGGACGGCGTCGGCGGCCTCGGCCTCCCGCAGGAGCGCGGCGTCGTCGGCCAGGCCCACGAGGGCGTTCACCTGCGGGTTGATCCGATGGATCCGCTCCAGATAGGCGCGCATCACCTCGACGCAGGAGACGACCCGGCCGCGGATGGCGGCGGCGAGGTCCACGGCGCCCATGGCGGTGATGCCGTCCTGTCGCGCGTCCTGCATCTTACCCTCCTCCGGATCGACGGACGATCGGTAACCGGAGGTTGGATCCGGGCAAAGATGGCTTCGGCCGATTAGATGGCTGGCCGGTATCCGTCTGGGTGAGCGCGGCGAAGCAACCCCATGTCGCCCGACGGTCACCGATCTCGCGCTGCCCGGGGTCGCCTCGCCGCGCCCGCGATGACGGTGCGCGGTCCCAGCCTAGGCGGTCACGCCACCGACCAGGGCAGCGTCTCCTCGCCGCGGAACACCACCACCGCCGTGTCGTCGACCGCGACGGCCTCGGCGATGCGGCTCTCCCGGCGCTCCAGGGTGACGGTCCCGGCATTCGGCTCCAGACCGTGGAAGCGGGCGCCGTTGAGCGACGCGAAAGCCTCGAACTTGTCCAGCGCCCCCTCCTCGTCGAAGACCTGCACGTAGGTCTGGAGCGCGCTCGGGCCGCAGAACACGCCGGCACAGCCGCAGGACGCCTCCTTGGCGCCGCGGACATGCGGGGCCGTGTCGGTGCCGAGATAGAAGCAGGCCTCGCCGGAGGTCGCGGCCCGGCGCAGGGCGAGCCGGTGCCGCTCGCGCTTGGCCACCGGCAGGCAGTACAGGTGCGGGCGCAGGCCACCCTGGAAGATGTGCGTCCGGTTGATCACGAGGTGGTGCGGCGTGATCGTCGCCGCGCACCGGCTCCGGTGCTCGCGGACCACGTCGAGGATCTCCGCGGTGGTGGCGTGCTCCACGGTGACCTTCAGCCCCTGATGGCGGCCGAGGAGCGGGATCAGGCTGCCCTCCATGAAGGCGGCCTCGCGGTCGAAGATGTCGATCTCCGGGTCGGTCGCCTCGCCGTGGATCAGGAGCGGCATGCCGATCCGTTCCATCCGCTCCAGCACGGGCGCGATCCCGTTGAGGTCGGTGACGCCCGCGTGCGAGTTCGTGGTCGCGCCCGCCGGGTAGAGCTTGGCGGCGACCCAGACCTTCTCCCTGAAGCCGCGCTCGATCTCGTCCGGGTCGGTGTCGTCCCGCAGGTAGCAGGTCATCAGCGGCGTGAAGTCCTGGCCCTCGGGTAGGGCCGCCAGGATGCGCTCGCGATAGGCCTGCGCGGCCGCGACCGTGGTCACCGGCGGCACGAGGTTCGGCATGATGATGCCCCGGGCGAACTGCGCCGCCGTGTAGGGCAGCACCGCCTTCAGCATGGCGCCGTCGCGCAGGTGGATGTGCCAGTCGTCCGGCCGGCGGATCGTGATCCGGTCGACCGGCTTCGCCTCCTGGCGCTCGGCGGGGAACAGCTCGGCGACGCCCATCGCGATCCTCTCCTCAGGCCTGGCCGAAGGCGGAGATGCCGCCGTGTGCCGCCGACCACTCCGCCGGGGCGTTGAGGAAGCGCTCGACCTCCGCCAGGGTCTTCGGGTCGAAGGTGCCCATCTCCTTGGCCACCGCCAGCACGTCCCACCACGTGGTGAGGTAGTGGAGCTTGATGCCGATCTCCTCCATCAGCGCGGCGCTGTCGGGGAAGATGTCGTAGTAGAACAGCACGAAGCAGTGATCGACCTGGGCGCCGGAATCGCGCAGGGCCTTGCAGAAATTGACCTTGCTGCGCCCGTCGGTGGCGAGGTCCTCGACCAGCAGGGTCCGGGCGCCCTCGACGATCTCGCCCTCGATCTGGGCGTTGCGGCCGAAGCCCTTGGGCTTCTTCCGGATGTACTGCATCGGCAGCATCATCCGGTCGGCGATCCAGGCCGCGAAGGGGATGCCGGCGGTCTCGCCGCCCGCGATGTGGGTCAGCTTCTCGTAGCCGATCTCGCGCACGATCGTGGCGGTGGCGAAATCCATCAGCGTCGAGCGCAGGCGCGGGAACGAGATGATCTTCCGGCTGTCGGTGTAGACCGGGCTCGCCCAGCCGGAGGTGAACTTGAACGGCTCGTCCTTGTAGAAGAGGACGGCCCCGATCTCGAGGAACATCTTGGCCGCCTCGCGGGCGATCACTGTCCGGTCGAGGGGCAGGAAGGGACTGGTCATGCGGCGTGCGCGCTCCGCTCGAGACGTCCTCCGCCGGTCCGGTAGACCGGTCCGGCCGGGGAGAACGCGTTGAATAAGGGCCTGACCGCCCTCCTCCCCCCTGTCTCCGCCAGCGTCAACCCTGATCGCGGCGCTATCCGCGCCTCAAGCAGGTCTGCCGGCCCGCAGATGCGCGAGGTGGCGGATCGCCAGGGCGTAGCCGTGCGTGCCGAACCCCGCCAGCACGGACGTGGCCGCGAGGGAGATGTAGGAGTGGTGGCGGAAGGCCTCGCGCCGGTGGACATTCGAGATGTGGCACTCGATCACCGGCACCTCGCAGGTGTTCAGCGCGTCGAGGAGCGCCACCGAGGTGTGCGTATAGGCGCCCGCGTTGATGACGATACCGGCCGAGCCGACCCGAAATTCGTGGATCGCGTCGATCAGCGCGTGCTCGGCGTTGCTCTGCCGGAAATCGACCGCGAGGCCGAAGCCCGCGGCGGTCTCGCGGCACAGGGCCTCGACGTCGGCCAGGGTCTCGCGGCCGTAGATCTCCGGCTGGCGCTTGCCGAGCAGGTTCAGGTTCGGCCCGTTCAGGACCAGGACGGTGTCGTTCATCGTGTGCCTCGCGGGCCGAGAGGTGCGACAACCGCCGGCAAGACTCAAGTCCGGCGCGGCACGGGTCCGGCACGACACGGGTCGTGGCTGTCATCCGGCCGGAGATGTCCCGCACACGGACCTGCCGCCCGCGCCGGGCGGTTCAGATCCGGGTTCCGCGGCGCTATCCGGGTCGCGGAACCCGGATGAGGCAGGGAGGACAGGCGAATGGCAGGATCCCGGAGCGACGCGCCCGTGGTGATCGCGGTGGCGATCACCGGCTCGGTGCCGCGCAAGAAGGACAACCCGGCCGTTCCGGTCACCGTGGCCGAGCAGATCGAGTCGACCCATCAGGCGTTCGAGGCGGGCGCCACGCTCTGCCACATCCACGTGCGCAACGACGACGAGTCGCCCTCCTCCGACCCGGACAAGTTCGCCGCCGTGCAGGAGGGGCTGCGCCGGCACTGCCCGGGGATGATCGTGCAGTTCTCGACCGGCGGGCGCGGGCGCGACCCGGCCGCCCGCGGCCTCTCGCTCAGGCACCGGCCCGACATGGCCTCCCTGTCCACCGGCTCGGTCAACTTTCCGACGATCGTCTACGAGAATTCGGCGAGTCTTGTGACCGACCTCGCCGGCCAGATGAAGCAGTACGGCGTCCGGCCCGAGATCGAGATCTTCGACCTCTCGCACCTGCACGGGGCCAAGCGCCTCGTGCAGGCGGGCCTGATCGACGCGCGCCCGCACGTGCAGTTCGTGATGGGCGTCCAGAACGCGATGCCGGCCGAGGAGCACCTCCTCGACATCCTGCTCGCCGAGACCCGCCGGATCCTGCCGGAGGCGACCTGGACGGCGGCCGGGATCGGCCGCAACCAGGCGATCGTGATGGACTGGGCGCTCGCCCGCGGGGCGGACGCGGTCCGCACCGGCCTGGAGGACAACATCCGGGTGACGAAGGACCGTCTGGCGGCCGGCAACGCCGAGCTCGTCGGCCTCGCCGCCGAGGCGGTGGCGCGCCACGGTCGCCGCGTCGCCACGCCCGCGGAGGCCCGCGCCGCCCTGGGCCTGGGCTGATCGCGCGCGGGTGTTCCCGCGGCCGCGCGGTGGAGACGGCGCCGGATCCACGCGCCTGACGACACGCACGCCGTCCCGACCGCGATCCCTGATCGTCGGCTGCGCCGCCGCGGCCTGCGCGTTCCTGGCGGTGTCCTCGGAGGCTCCCGGGCAGGCCGGACCGGGACCGGCGGAGGCGCTCGTGAACGGGATCCAGACCATCCGGCGCGGCGACACCGTCACGAAGGTCGACCGGACCGGCAAGGGTGCGGTGCTGTGCATGCGCGGCATCCTGCAGGCGATGCGCGCCGTCGGACAGGCGTGCCACGCCGGCGCCGACCCGGACTTCCAGCAGGAACTGCGCGCCGCGCTCGCGCGCATCGATCGGTTCATCGCCGACAACGCCCCGGACAGGGCCGTCCCGCCGCGCGACGGGACGACGGAACCGGAGCAGCGGCCCGGCGCGGTCTGCGGCCGCGACGCGGAGGCCCTGTTCGAGGCCCTGCGGACCGGCGGCGCCGCGGGCCTGCGCGCCCAGGTCGACGACCTGCTCTCGATCCCGCGCGAGCCTGTCATGAACCCGTGCCTGTGAGCCGGCCGGCGACGCCGCGGATTCGGGACGTCGCACGCGCGGCGGCGATCCCGCCCCACCTTCTCACGGCCGACCCGGCGTGCTAACGATCCGCCCGCGCGGGTGTAGCTCAATGGTAGAGCAGCAGCCTTCCAAGCTGAATACCCGGGTTCGATTCCCGGTACCCGCTCCAAGCCCGCCGCGCTCCGCGCCTTCGGGCTCACCCGTCAGACCCTGTCAGGCGACGCCCGTGAAGAAGGTCGCGTAGCCGTCGTCGCGCACCCGGGCGAGATAGGCCCGGTACGGCGCGTAGCCCGGCTCGTCCGGCCCGATCCGCCCGTACCCGTGCGCGCCAGCCTGCTCGGGCAGCAGCGCCAGGGGTGAAGCGGCCGGGGTCAGCTGCGTGCCGCGCCCCGCGTGGAGGGTGGTCAGGACCCCGTACATCTCGCCCTGGATGTTCGGGCGGCACAGCACCGCGAGGCGGTGCTGCCCGTGCCAGTTGGTCACCAGGTAGATCATGCCCGACTGGCTCGGCACGGCGACGCTGCCGGATTGCGCGAAGGGCGCGTCGAGCCGCTCGGCCTCGCGGAACACGAGGCGGGCGGCGTCCGCGTCCCAGGCGATCTCGGTGCGGTAGGCGAAGATCGCGCCCGCCGTCCCGAACGAGGGCCGCAGGGTGAGGTAGCGCCCCTCGATCCAGGCCACGCTCTCCCGCGAGTAGGAGCCGAGCTCGTCGGGCGCGTGGCGGGCCGCCTCCGGGGTCGGGCGCCCCGTTTCCTGGCGGAGGGACTGGCCCAGGGCCTCCTCCAGCCGGATCGTCGTCGCCAGGGTGAAGGGCCGGCGGCCGGCGAGCGCCTTCTCCAGGGTCGAGATGCTGATCCGGGCCTCCTCGGCCAGCGTCTGCCGGGAGATGCGCCGGCGAGCCAGCGCCTCGCGCACGGTCTGGGCAATGGCGCGGCTCTGCGCCTCGGACAGTTCGATCTCGCTCACAGGCACGGCTCGCACGGGCTTGGCCCGCACAGATCCGCACGAAACCGCACATTTGCGCAAGCGCGGCCGGGCTGGCCGTCCACGCCCACGAGTCAGGAGCGCCCCGCCTCCGAGGCCAGCTCGCTCTCGACGATCAGCCGCAGCGGGCCGGCCCGCAGCGCCTCCAGGGGCCAGCAGGTGACGAGGTCGAGGTGCCGGCCGGGGGCCTGCGGGTCGATGCCCGAGGCGTCCCAGCGCGCCACCCGCGTGCCGGTGACTCGGAAGCGCAGGGTCCGGCCGTCGCGGCCCGTCACCGTGACCGGATCGCCGGGCCTGAGCTGCCCCAGCACCGCGAACTGCGTGTCGCGGTGGGCGGCGATGACCGCGGTGCCGGGCGCGCCGGCCTCCGGGGTACCGTCCAGATGGCCGGGGCCGAAGGCCAGGGCCTGCCCGCTCCCGCCCCTCAGCACCACGAAGCCGCGGCCCGCGACGGTGAGCCGGGCGACCGGCTCGGTGTCCGCCCAGGGCCAGGGCCGGGCGGGCCTACCCTCGGCCAGGGTGCGGGCGAAGGCGCGCTCCAGCAGGACCTGCGCCAGGGCGGCCTTGGCGGGGATCCAGGCGGCCTGTGCCGCCAGCCCGATTCCCGCGAGGGTGAGGAGGGCCGCGAGGGTTCTCCCCGCTCTGGTCCCCGGACGGCGGCTCATCGCGCGTTCCCGGTCCGCCGGCCGCCGATCGTCGGGCCGGTGCGCAGCAGGAGGCCCAACAGAACGAGGAGCAGGCCCAGGCCGAGCTGCGCCACGATCCCGGCCCCGGTCTGCGGCAGGTCGACCGCCCCGCCGTCGGCGCGGATCGGCACGATCCGGGCCGCCCCGTCGTCGGCGGGCGCGGCGCCGGGCCGGTCCGTGCCGAACACCTTGGCGAAGTCCCAGCCCGCCGGCAGGTTCAGCGGCAGGTCGGCGGCGACGAGAGCCGTGCCCGGCGCGCGGCGCGGGGTCGCGTCGATGGCCACGAGGCTGGTCAGCCGCGTCGTCAGGCCGTGCTCCAGGGCCAGCGCCAGGATGGTGGCGTCGGCCGCGTCCGCGCCGAGCCGCCCGGTGATGCGCGCCGTCTCGGTCTCGCCGATCCGGGAGCGCGCCCAGACCTTGGAGATGCCGGCGCCCTCGCCCGCTCCGGAGAGCGGCAGCGTCCGGGTCCAGGTCCGGCCGCCCACCCGGCCCGAAACGGTCACGGTCCCGCGGGCCGCTTCCTCGGCCGATCCCGGCAGCCGCGCGGCGAAGACCAGCGGCTCGCCGCGGTACAGGTCGGGCAGCGCGCCCGGCGTGACCGCGACGCCCGGGACCGAGAAGGTCGCGGTCAGGTCGGTGACGGCGGGGGATTCCAGCTTCTCGTACAGTGCCCGGGTCCGCTCGCCGACCTGCGCGAGGTCGCGGATCTCGGTGAAGCTGCCGCGGCCGATCTCGGCGGCGTGGCGCATCAGGTGGCCGTTCGGCGCCGAGCCGATGCCGACCATGAACAGGCGCGTGCGCCCGAGATCCGCGTGGATCGCCGCGAAGATCCGTTCCTCGTCGCCGACGGCGCCGTCGGTGAGGAACACGACCTGGCGGACGCGCCCGTCCTCCGGGTGCGGGTCGGCGAGCGCCGCCTTGAGCGGCGCCAGCATCTCGGTGCCGCCGCGCGCCTCCAGGGCGGCGACGAAGGCTTCAGCCTCGGCCAGGGCCGCCCGCGTCGCCGGGACCGGCTCGGGATGCAGCGCGTCCCAGGTGTCGTCGAAGCGGATGACGTTGAAGCGGTCCCGCGGGCTCAGGCGGCCGAGGCCGGCCAGCAGCCCGGCCTTGGCCTGCCGCATCGAGGCGCCCGACATCGAGCCGGAATTGTCGATGACGAAGGTGACGTCGCGCGCCGGCCGGGCGGCCGCGTCGGCCTCGATCGCCGGCGGGCTCACGGCGGCCAGCAGATAGGTCCGGCCGGCCACGGTCTCGCGGAACAGGCCGAGGCCGGGCATCCGGCTCGGGACCGGCGCCCAGGTCAGCTCGAGATCGCGGTCGGCCGGCACGACGCCCTCGGCGAGCGTGACGGTCCGCGCCTCCGGGCCGGTCTCGATCACGCGGATCGCGTGGGTCGCGCTCTGAACGGCGCCGACGGCGAAGCCCGCCCGGAGCCGCACGGTGACGGCGACCGGGTTGGTCGGCGGGGACAGGGCCGGGTCGAGCACCGGCGGGCTGATCCGGGCGCGATCCGGAACCGGGTCGCGGGCCGCCGCGGCCGGGCCGTCGAGGGAGACCGCGTCCACCGAGGTGGGGGCGGGATTGTAGCGGGGCGCGACGACCAGGGGCAGGCGCAGCGTCCGCGTCTCGCCGGAGACGGGGATCGTCTGCTGATAGGTGATCTGGACCAGCACCGTCTCGCCGGGGCCGATATTGGCGACCGCGTTGGTGAACACGTTGGGCCGCTCCTGCGCGGTGAGCGCCGCCGCTTGCCCGGCCGCCTTCGCGGCCTCGTAGGCGCGCTTGGCCGCCGCCCGCTCGCGGATGTCGGCGATGATCACGCGGGAGCCGACGACGAGCTTCATCCCGTCGACGGCCGCGTCCTCCGGCAGGGGGTACAGGTAGGTGCCCTCGACCCACTCCGCCGTGACGTTGCGGAAGGCCTGGGTGACGGTGGCCCGGGCGGTCGGGCCGCTGACGTCGACGCTGATGTCGGTCGCGAGCTGGACGGCCTCGACCGGCGCGGTGCCGGACGGCCCGCGCAGCGTGAGGCCGCCCCGTGCCGGCCCCGGCGCCGCGTGGGCCGAGGCGAGCATGACGAGGAGCGCCAGCAGCGCGAGGAAGAGGGGTGACAGCGCGGCGTTGCGGGGGGGCTCGAGCGCGGATCGTGGAGCGAGGAACGGCATCGGGGAAACCTCCTGCGCCGGCGGATCGGGGCCGGCTCGTCGCTGAAGCTCCCGCGCCCGCCGCCCCACCGCCACGAGAAGCTTCGCCCTTTTCCCGGCTCGGGCCGTACCCGCCGGCCGCGCCCGGGCGGATCTGTCCGGCGCCGGTGCGGAGCTGTGCGCCGCGCGACGCGTCCTGACGGATCCGCTCCCGGCTTGACATATGCGCAATCCGCGTCTTAGTTATGCTCAACTTGAGTAGAAATTGGCCGATGACCGAATCCGAGTTCCTGGCAGGCTACGACCCCGAGGCCTACGAGCGGCCCGCCCTGGCGGTCGACCTCGTCCTGCTGGGGATCCGGGCGGGGCGGCTCGCCGCCCTCCTCCTGCGGCGGAGCCGGCAGCCTCAGGCCGGCCTCTGGGCGCTGCCGGGCGGGTTCGTGGACATCGCCGAGACCCTCGACGCCGCCGCGGGGCGCGTCCTGCGCGAGAAGGCCGGGATCAGGCGGGCGCGGCTCGAGCAGCTCTACAGCTTCGGCGCGGTGGACCGGGATCCGCGGATGCGCATCGTCTCGGTCGCCTATTTAGCGCTGCTGCCGGAGGCCGCCTTCACCGAGGCCCTGGCGGGCGGCGCCGCGCTGACGGCGGCGGCACTGGTCGTGCCCTGGGCGGGCGAGGCCGGTGGCCCGGTCTCGGCCGAGTCGGAGACAGGCGGCCCCCTCGCCCTCGCCTTCGACCACGCCGACATCCTGGCGCTCGCCGTGAAGCGGCTGCGCGGCAAGCTCGACTACACGGATGTCGGCTTCGCGCTGCTCCCGGAGCACTTCACCCTCCGCCAGCTCCAGGACGTGCACGCGGCGATCCGCGGCGCGCCCCTCAACAAATCCGCCTTCCGCCGCCGCATGCGCGACCGGGGCTGGATCGCGCCGACGGGCGCCCGCGAGGTCGGGACGGCGTTCCGCCCCGCCGAACTCTTCCGCTTCGACAGCTCGGGTCAGTTCTGAGGCTTTGTTTCAACGCGCTCTCTCGAGCCGAACCGGTACCCACTCCGGCGGAGAGCGCTTCGAGGAGACCATCATGGCCACGGTCCGCAACATCGGTGTGATCGCCCAGCTCCGCAGCGAGGCGAGCAGCCACATCATCCGCTTCCGCAACGGCCGGGTCCGGCAGAGCGGGCGGGGTCTGGTCTTCTGGTTCCGGCCCGAGACCGCCAGCATCAGCGAGGTGCCGGTCGACGATCGCGAGATGACCTTGTTCGTCCGCGGCCGGAGCCGGGACTTCCAGACCGTCGTGGTCCAGGGGACGATCGGCTGGCACGTCGTCGATCCGGAGCTGCTGGCGAGCCGGGTCGACTTCTCGATCGACCTCCGCACCGGGCGCCTGCAGGGCGAGCCGATCGAGCGGATCGAGGCCCGCCTCGGCGGCATCGCCGGCCAGGCGGTGCTGCAGTATCTCGGCGCGAGCCCGATCGGCGCCCTCCTCGACGCCGGGCCGGAGCCGCTGCGCGCCGTGCTGGAGCGGGTGCTGGTCGCCGCCCCGGCGCTGGCCGAGATCGGCGTCGCGGCGGTGTCGGTGCGGCTCACCAACCTCGCGCCGACCAGCGAGCTGGAGCGCGCCCTGCAGACGCCGACCTTCGAGGCCCTGCAGCAGAAGGCCGACGAGGCGACCTTCGCCCGGCGCGCCCTCGCGGTCGAGAAGGAGCGCGCCATCGCGGAGAACGAGCTCGCGACCAAGACCGAGCTGGCCCGGCGCGAGACCGTGCTGATCGCGCAGGAAGCCGAGAACGCCCGCGACCGCGCCGCCGGCGTCGCGGAGGCGCGGGGCCTGGAGGCGGCCGCGGAGGCCGAGCGGATCCGGCTCGTCGAGGGCGCCCGGGCCGAGGCGGAGCAGCGCCGCGCCGCCGTCTACCGCGACATGCCGCCCGCCGTGCTGCTCGGGCTGGCGGCCCGGGAGCTCGCCGGCAAGCTGGAGACCATCGAGCACGTCAACGTCACGCCCGACCTGCTGGCGGCGGTCCTCGGCGAGTTCCGGGGCGCGCTTCCCGCGCGGCTCGCGCCGCGCTGAGGAAGCCCGCCGTGCCGGCCATCACCCCCCGCGCGGTCTTCGTGATCCGCGACACGGATTACGAGCTGCTCATCGCCCGGCACGCGACCCGCGGCCAGGTCCGGTTCTTCCTGGAGAGCCGGGACCAGACGCTCGCCGAGGTCGAGGCGCGCCACGCCCAGTTCCAGGCCGTGCTCGCCGAGGCCCGGGCCTGCGTGCCCCTGGACTGGCGGCAGGCCCTGGTGCGGCGCCCCGACCTCGACCGCTTCCTGTTCGCCCCCGAGGACGTGGTCGTGGCGGTGGGGCAGGACGGGCTCGTGGCCAACGTCGCCAAGTACCTCGACGGGCAGCCGGTGGTCGGCGTCAACCCGGCCCCCGACCTCTACGACGGCGTGCTGGCCCGGGCGCGGGTCGAGGCCCTGCGCGCGCTCCTGCCCGCCAGCGCCGCCGGCGCCGCGCCCCTCCAGCGGCGCACCATGGTGCAGGCGACCTTCGACGGCGGCGAGCGGCTGCTCGCCCTGAACGAGATCTTCGTCGGCCACCGCAGCCACCAATCGGCGCGCTACCGGATCGACGACGGGGCGCGGGCGGAGGACCACTCGTCGAGCGGCCTGATCGTGGCCTCGGGCACCGGCCTGACCGGCTGGGCGCGCTCGATCAGCGAGGCCACGCACCTCACCGTGGAGGTCGGCATCGAGGAGGCGGCGTTCGGCTACTGGGTGCGCGAGCCGTTCCCGAGCGTCGCCACCGGCACCGACCTGCGCGGCGGCAAGTTCGCCGGGTCGCCCCTCACCGTGGTGTCGCGGATGAACGAGGGCGGCGTGGTGTTCTCGGACGGGATCGAGCAGGATTTCGTCGCCTTCGACTGGGGGCGGCGGGTGAGCCTCGCGCCGGCCGACCGCACCTTCAACCTCGTGGCCGCGTAGCGCGGCGCCGACCGGGAGCCCCATGATCGCCATCCGGACCGACCGCCTGATCCTGCGGCGCTTCAGGCCGGACGACGCCGCCGACCTGTTCGCCTACCTGCACCGGCCGCGGGCGCGCTGCTTCCTGAGCGGCCGCCTCGACACGCCGGCGGACGCGCAGGCGGAGGCCGAGCGGCGCGGCCGCGACGACGAGCACGTGGCCGTGTGCCTGGCCGCGTCCGACCGGCTGATCGGCGACCTGTTCTGCCTCCCGGAACCGCCCGACACCTTCTCGGTCGGCTGGAACTTCAACGCCGCGTACGGCGGCGCGGGCTACGCCCGCGAGGCCGCGACCGCCCTGTTCGGACACCTGTTCTCCGAGCGGCGGGCACGGCGGCTCTACGCCTATGTCGAGGAGGACAACGCCGCCTCGCGCCGCCTGTGCGAGGCGCTGGGGATGCGCTCCGAGGGTCTGTTCCGCGAGTTCATCTCCTTCGTGGACGACGACCGGGGCAACCCGATCTTCGAGAACACGATTCAGTACGCCGTCCTGCGCCGGGAATGGGCCGAGCGCTCCGCGCGCGGCTGAGGCCGGTCCGGCACTGTCCGAGGAGCCCGGCTGAATACGCCGGCGGCACTCAGCCGCTTTCGCGGGCGGCGGACCGGTCGAGACCCGGCGCGCCGACGGTGTCCGTCATCACGAGCGCAACGAAGTGAGCCACGGCAGCGCGACGTCCGGAGGCGTGGCGCTGCTGGATCGCTTCGCGCCGCTCGCGAGGACGGCGGTGCGGCTCTTCGACGGCGCCGATCCCCGCATCTGGCACGCTTCTTGGTTCGTATTCACCAGCGCAGCGTCGCCCCGGCGGCGGCTAGAGGTTGGCGTGCCGTCGATGTGGTGAGGTGCCGGGCGACCGGATCTCCGCGACTGCCTTGAGCCTGTCCCGAGCTCCGATCCCTCCGATTCAGCACCGGCACGCGCCGTCCGGCGGATCGCGCGATCCGCCCTCTGAGGAGAGTCGATATGTGCGACCGTCACGGCGATTATCGCGTCCCGGATTTCACGCGGTTCAAGCCCAGCCGCAGGCGCTTCCTCGGCGGGACCGCCGCCGCGCTGACCCTGGCGGTGGGCCCGGGACTGACGAGCCCGGCCGCGGCGGCCACCGGCATCCGGGCGACCCACGGCACAGGCTTCTGCAACCTGAACTTCTTCCTGGCCGAGGCGATGCAGCTCGCCAAGGATGACGGGCTCACCATCGACTTCGTCAACACGCCGACCTTCTCGGATCAGGTCACCTTCCTCGGGATGGGCCAGGTCGATGCCGGCGTGATGCCCTACACGAGCTTCATGGCGCTCTACGACGCCGGCGCCCCGGTGAAGATCGTGGCGGGCGGCGGCATCGAGGGCTGCGTGCTCGTGGCCCAGCCGGGCCTCGACAGCCCCGAGAAGCTCAAGGGCAAGACGCTCGGCACCTTCCAGCTCGATACGCTGGAGGTCCTGCCCTACGACTGGCTGAAGAAGAACGGCGTCGCCTTCAAGGACATCACGGTCCGCTACATGGGCTCGACCCCGGAGGCCGTGGAGGCGTTCCGCGCCGGGGCGCTGGACATCATCTCGACGATCGAGCCCTACGGCACCGCGCTGCTCACCGACGTGAAGGGCGCGGTGAAGCTCTCCGACGGCACCGACATCTACGGCAAGGGCTACACCGACTGCGTGCTGGCCGTGCGCAACGAGCTGATCGCCAAGAACCCGGCCGCCGTGAAGGCCCTGATCAAGGGCATGATGAAGGCCCAGGCCATGGCCGAGGGCGACCCCCAGGCCGCCCTGAACAAGCTCGTCGGCTCCTACTACAAGACCTCGATGAGCAACGCCCAGCTCGCCATGGGCCGGCAGCCCTCGGTGGTGGACGCCCGCAACCAGACGCAGTTCATCCTCGACCGGACCGATTCCGTGGCCGAGATGGGCTACATCAAGAAGAAGCCCGGCCGCGACGCGATCGACTGGACCCTGCTGGAGCAGGTCATCGCCGAGAACCCGGACCTCTACGGCAAGCTCAAGCTGAAGTCGGCCTGAGCGGATGGCCGTCGATCTCGCCCGCGCCGCCGTCCCGCACGTCCGGCCGCGCCTCCCGTTCGGTCAGCGCCTCGCGCTGCCCGACGGGCTCGTCCCGCTCCTGCAGCGGACCGGCTGGATGCTGGTCTCGGTCGGCTGCTTCGCCGGTCTCTGGGAGCTGCTCTGGGCGCTCGGCATCGCCGACGCCAAGCTCCTGCCGCCGCCGCACATCTTCCTCGGCAACCTCGCCGAGCAGGCGCGCTTCTTCAACACCGCGCAGCGCTGGCAGATCGGCACCGGGATGAATACCGGCCCGAGCCCCGCCATGGCGGTGCTGATCACGGTGCTCGCCTCTACCGGCCGCGTGCTGGCGGGCCTCGCCCTGGCGGCCTCCCTGTCGATCCTGGTCGGCGTCGGGATCCGCTACTTCAAGCTGTTCGAGCGTCTGACCCTGCCGACCATCACGCTCCTGGCGCCGGTCTCGCCGATCGCGTGGCTGCCGGTGGCGATCTTCATGTTCGGGATCGGCAACGCCCCGGCGATCTTCATGGTGTTCATCGCCCTGTTCTTCACGATGGTGCTCTCGACCATCCAGCAGATCGACGGGGTCAACCGGAACTACATCAACGTCGCCCGGACCATGGGGGCGACGAAGCGCCAGATCTACGCCCGGGTGATCGTGCCGGCGATCCTGCCGGGCCTGCTCGCGGTGCTGCGCCTCAACCTGTTCGGCGCCTGGATGGTGGTGCTCGTCGCCGAGGCGACGGGCGTCGGCTACGGGCTCGGCCAGGTGATCATGCTGGCGCGCAACACCTTCAACCCGTCGCTCGTCTTCTTCACCATCACGCTGATCGGCCTGCTCGGCTTCGCCTTCGACCTGCTGTTCCGGCTCGTCCAGCGGCGGCTGCTGTACTGGCTGCCGCGCGACGCGGGGTCCTCCCTTGGCCTCTGATCCCGCATCCCAGGACGCCGTCTCCTGCCGCGGCGTCGCCAAGGTCTGGGCGGCCGGCACCGCCCGCGCCCACGAGGCCCTGCGCGACATCGACCTCACCGTGCGGCCCGGCGAGTTCGTGGTGTTCCTCGGACCCTCGGGCTGCGGGAAGAGCACGCTGCTCTACCTGATCGCCGGGCTCGAACCCGCCTCCGGGGGCGAGCTCCTGGCCTTCGGCGAACCGGTCACCGGCCCGTCGCCGGAGCGCAGCCTGATCTTCCAAGAGACCTCGCTGCTGCCCTGGCTCAGCGTCTGGCAGAACGTCAGCTTCGGCCTGTCGCTGAAGGGCGTGCCGGAGGCCGAGCGCCGGAGCGTCGCCCGGGCGGCGCTCCAGCGCGTCGGCCTGGCCGAGGCCTTCGACAAGCGGCCGGACGAGCTGTCCGGCGGCATGCGCCAGCGGGTGGCCGTGGCGCGGGCGCTGGCCATGCGCCCGAAGGTGCTGCTGATGGACGAGCCCTTCGCGGCGCTCGACGTCCAGACCCGCCAGAAGATGCAGGACTTCCTGCTCGACGTCTGGCGCGACAGCGGCGCCTCGGTGCTGTTCGTGACCCACCACATCGACGAGGCGGTGGCGCTCGCCGACCGCGTGGTGGTGTTCACCGCCCGCCCCGGCCGGATCAAGACGATCGTCCGCAACGACCTCGCCCGCCCGCGCGACCCGTTCTCGCCCGAGGCCGAGGCGCTGCGGCGTCACCTCACCGAGCTGCTGCGCGACGAGGTCGACCGGGCCTTCGCCGAGCAGGAAGCGCTCGTCTGACCCCCTCCCCCAACACGGACACGACCATGGCCACATCGCTGATCCGCAGCCGGCGGATGATCACCCGTACCCTCGACCACGATCGCTGGGAGGAGATCGCCGACGGCGCGGTCCTTCAGAAGGACGGGGTCATCGCGGCGGTCGGCACCTACGCGGACCTGCACGCCCGCTACCCCGACGCCCCGGTGATCGGCTCCGGCCGCGAGATCCTGCTGCCGGGCTTCGTCAACGGCCACCACCATGTCGGCCTGACGCCGGTGCAGCTCGGCTCACCCGACATGCCCCTGGAGCTGTGGTTCGTCACCCGCATGGTGGCGCGCAACCTGAACCTCTACCTCGACACCCTCTACTCGGCCTTCGAGATGGTCGGCTCCGGGATCACCACGGTCCAGCACATCCACGGCTGGATGCCGGGCAGCCTGGAGGAGGTCGAGGCGCGCTCCAACGAGGTGCTGCGCGCCTATCGCGACATCGGCATGCGCGTCTCGTACTGCTTCGCGGTCCGCGACCAGAACCGTCTCGTCTACCAGGCCGACATGGACTTCGTGGCGAGCCTGCCGGCGCCGCTGCAGGACCCGATGAAGCGCTGGTTCGAGCGCTTTCAGATGTCCCTGGAGGACAATTTCTCGCTCTTCCGCAGCCTGCATGCCGGCCAGGAGGGGGCCTCGCGGGCCAGGATCCAGCTGGCGCCCGCCAACCTGCACTGGTGCTCCGACGCGGCCCTCGAAGGGCTCGCCGGACTGTCCGAATCCTACGACGTGCCGATGCACATGCACCTCGTCGAGACCGCCTACCAGAAGGCCTACGCGGAGAAGCGCGGCGGCGGTACCGCCCTCGAGTACCTCGACCGGTTCGGGATGCTCGGTCCGCGCCTGACGCTCGGCCACGGCGTCTGGCTCAACGAATCCGACATCGAGCGGGTGGCGGCGACCGGCACCTGCATCTGCCACAATTGCTCGTCGAACTTCCGGCTGCGCTCCGGCGTGGCGGCGCTCAACCGGTTCGAGGCGAAGGGCATCAACACGGCGATCGGCCTCGACGAGGCCGGCATCAACGACGACCGCGACATGCTCCAGGAGATGCGCCTCGTGCTGCGCGCCCACCGGGTGCCCGGCATGGACGAGGCCGACGTGCCGAGCATGGCGCAGGTGCTGCGGATGGCGACCGTCGGCGGCGCCCGCACCACCCCCTACGGCGACGGCCTCGGCACGATCGAGGTCGGCAAGGGCGCCGACCTCGTCCTGATCGACTGGGACCAGATCGCCTACCCGTATCTCGACCCGGAGACGCCGCTCCTCGACGCGGTGATCCAGCGGGCCAAGACCGGCGGCGTCACCGCGGTGCTGTGCGAGGGCGAGGTGCTCTACGCGGACGGGCGGTTCACGCGGGTCGACCGCGACGCCGCCCTGAAGGCGCTCCACGACGACCTGTCGCGGGCGCTCTCGGACGACGAGGTCGAGCGGCGCCAGCTCTCGAAGGCGCTGCTCCCCCACGCGAAACGCTTCTACGCCGACTACATCGACCCGTCGCGGCACGAGCCGTTCTACCGCCCGAGCTCGCGCGTCTGACGGCGCGGGCCCGGGTCGGGCCTCAGCGGACCAGGCAGGGCTTCTTGTTGTCGAAGGTCCAGCCGGGGATCAGGAACTGCATGGCGGCCGCGTCGTCGCGGGCGCCGAGGCCGTGGTCGCGGTAGAGGGCGTGGGCCGCCTCCACCGCCGCCATGTCGAGCTCGATGCCGAGGCCCGGCCGCTCCGGCACCCGCACGAGGCCGCCGCGGATCGCCAGAGGCTCCTTGGTCAGGCGCTCGCCGTCCTGCCAGATCCAGTGGGTGTCGATCGCGGTGACGTTGCCCGGCGCCGCCGCGGCCACGTGGGTGAACATCGCGAGCGACACGTCGAAGTGGTTGTTCGAGTGCGAGCCCCAGGTCAGGCCGTGGTCGCGGCACAGCTGGGCCACCCGGACCGAGCCGGCGAGCGTCCAGAAGTGCGGGTCCGCCAGCGGGATGTCGACGGCGCCGAGCTGGATCGCGTGGTTCATCTGCCGCCAGTCGGTGGCGATCATGTTGGTCGCGGTGGGCAGGCCGGTGGCGCGGCGGAACTCGGCCATGATCTCGCGGCCCGAGAACCCGCCCTCGGCGCCGCAGGGATCCTCCGCGTAGGCCAGGACGTGGCCCTGGCCCTTGCAGAGGCGGATCGCCTCGTCGAGGGACCACGCGCCGTTCGGGTCGAGCGTCACGCGGGCCTTGGGGAACCGCTCGTGGATCGCGGTGACGGCGGCGATCTCGTCCTCGCCGCGCAGCACGCCGCCCTTCAGCTTGAAGTCGTTGAAGCCGTACTGGTCGTAGGCGGCCCCGGCGAGCCGGGCCACGGCCTCGGGGGTCAGCGCCTCCTCGTCGCGCAGGCGGAACCAGCCGTCGCGGGCGCTCGGCGCCCGGTAGCCGAGATCCGTGCGGGTGCGGTCGCCGACGTAGAACAGGTAGCCCAGCATCTCGACCGCGTCGCGCTGCTGGCCCTCGCCCAGGAGCGCCGCCACCGGCACGTCAAGGAACTGGCCGAGCAGGTCGAGGAAAGCGGATTCGACCGCCGTCACCGCGTGGATGGTGATGCGCAGGTCGAAGGTCTGGAGCCCGCGGCCGCCGGCGTCGCGGTCGGCGAAGCGCGCCCGCATGGCGTTGAGCACCGCGTTCCAGGCGCCGAGCGGCCGCCCGATCACGAGGTCCCGGGCATCCTCCAGGGTCCTGCGGATGCCCTCGCCGCCGGGGACCTCGCCGAGGCCGGTGGCGCCGGTGGAGTCGGTCAGGATCACGAGGTTGCGGGTGAAGTACGGCCCGTGCGCGCCCGAGAGGTTGAGGAGCATGCTGTCGTGGCCGGCCACCGGCACGACACGCATGGCGGTCACGGTCGGCGTGTGGCGGGCGGCGTGGCGGCTCTCGTTCGACGTGGCGTGATCCGTGGCGTGATCCGTGGCGTGATCCATGGCGTCCTCCTCGGGGGCCCCCGGCCGGTCTTCGCCGGGCGCGGGGCGGGATCGATGCGGGGCCGGTCCGGACGGGGCCGGCCCGGCGGGCGGGTCAGTGGGCCTTGAGCTCGACGCGGCGGATCTCCCCGACCACCACGAGGTAGCAGAAGCAGGCGACGAGGGCGTTCAGGCCGACGAAGACCAGGGCGCCGTTGAACGAGCCCGTGCTCTGGACGATGTAGCCGATCGCGATCGGCGTGGTGATGCCGGCGGTGTTGCCGAAGGTGTTGAACAGGCCGCCCGAGAGGCCGCCGCTCTCCCGCGGCGAGGTGTCGGCGACGACCGCCCAGCCGAGCGCGCCGATGCCCTTGCCGAAGAAGGCCAGCGCCATCAGCCCGACCACGACCGCGTCCGCCTGGACGTAGTTGCAGCCGATGATGCTCATCGACAGCAGCATGCCGCCGACGATCGGGATCTTGCGGGCCGCCGTCAGCGAGAAGCCGCGGCGCAGGAGCAGGTCGGAGATCACGCCCCCGAGGATGCCGCCGATGAAGCCGCACAGCGCCGGCAGCACCGCCGCGAAGCCGGCCTGCAGGATCGACAGGCCGCGCTCCTTGACGAGGTAGACCGGGAACCAC
Source organism: Methylobacterium sp. ME121 (assembly GCF_000974725.1). NCBI lineage: Bacteria > Pseudomonadati > Pseudomonadota > Alphaproteobacteria > Hyphomicrobiales > Methylobacteriaceae > Methylobacterium > Methylobacterium sp. ME121. Next base: position 10,034 of record NZ_BBUX01000008.1, on the reverse strand, counting down.
GTCAGGAAGAAGTAGGTCAGCACCGTGATGCAGTACTGGCCGACATAGATGCCGAGCAGCATCCGGTTGGCGAGCAGCTGGCGCAGCGTCCGGCCGGCATCGCCCTGCCTGCCCCGGCTCTGGCCGTCCATGTCGAGCAGCGCGCCGCCGGCCTCGATGTAGTCCCGCTCCGCCTGGTTCATCGCCGGGTGGTGCTTCGGGCTGTCGACGACGCGCAGCCACAGCACCGCGAAGGCGATGCCGAGCAGGCCCATGCTGGTGAAGACGTGGTGCCAGCCGAAATTGTGGACGATCCACGCCATCAGCGGCGTGAACAGCACCGTCGCGAAGTACTGCGCCGAGTTGAAGAACGCCGAGGCCATGCCGCGCTCCCGGGTCGGGAACCACGCGGCGACGATCCGGGCGTTGGCGGGGAAGACCGGCGCCTCGGTGAGGCCGACGGCGAGCCGCAGGGCGAAGAGCAGCACCACGGCGGTCAGGCCGGTGAAGAAGCCCACGGCGCCCTGGACCAGCGTGAAGGCCGACCAGAGGGCGACGGCGGCGGCGTAGACCCACTTGACGCTGTAGCGGTCGAGGAGCCAGCCGCCCGGGATCTGGGCGAGGACGTAGGACCACGCGAAGGCCGAGAAGACGTAGCCCATCTGGACCGGCGAGAGGCCGAGTTCCTTGGCCATGTCGGGCCCGGCGATCGAGATGGTCGCGCGGTCGGCGTAGTTGATCGTCGTGGCGGCGAACAGCATCGCCACGATCAGCAGGCGGACGCGGGTGCGGCGACCCGCGTCGGCGGCGGCGAGCAGGGTGCTCGGCGCGCCGGTCGAACTGGCACTCATGGACGTTCTCCCTGGCTCGTCGCCACCCGGTTGATCCGGGAAGCGGGTCGTGGCCGCCGTTGGCTCGGCGGGTCCGTCTTGGGTGTCGAGGCGGGGGCTCAGCGGCGGTCGCCGATCAGGGCCGTCAGCTCGGCGCGCTCGGCCGCGTCGAGCTCGGTCAGCGGCGGCCGGACCGGGCCGGCGTGGCGGCCGACGGCGCTCATGCCCGCCTTGACGATGGAGACCGCGTAGCCGCGCTTGCGGTTGCGGATCGCGATGTAGGGGAGGACGAAGTCGCGCAGCTCCCGGTAGACCGCGTCGCGGTCCCGGCGGCGGACGCTGTCGTAGAAGGACAGCGCCCATTCCGGCAGGAAGTTGAAGATCGCCGAAGAGTAGGTGGTGACGCCCATCTCCAGGTACGGCAGCGCGAAGGTCTCGGCGGTGGGCAGGCCGCCGACATAGGTCAGGCGGTCGCCCAGCGCCGCGTAGACCCGGGTCATCAGCTCGACGTCGCCGACGCCGTCCTTGAAGCCGACGAGGTTCGGGCAGCGCTCGCACAGGCCGGCCAGCGTCCGCTCGTCGAGCTGGGCGTTGGCGCGGTTGTAGACGATGATCCCCAGGGCGGTCGCGCGGCAGACCGCCTCGATATGGGCGGCGAGACCGGCCTGCTCGGAGCCGACCAGGTAGGGCGGCAGCAGCAGGATCCCGTCCGCGCCGGCGGCCTCGGCGGCCCGGGCCATCTCGACCGCCAGGGCGGTGCCCTGGCCGGCGGGGGCGATGACCGGGGTCCGGCCGCGGGTCTCCTCGACGGCGGCGCGCAGGACGCGGTCGATCTCGGCGGGCGTCAGCGAGAAGAACTCGCCGGTGCCGCCGGCGGCGAACAGGCCCGACACCTTGTAGTCGGCGAGACGTCCGAGATTGTCCCGGTAGGCGGTCTCGTCGAAGCTGAGGTCGTCGCGGAAATGCGTGACCGGGAACGACAGCAGGCCGGAGCCCAGCACGCGCGCCATCTCGGCCGGGGTCATGCTCGCCATCGATCCTCTCCCTGGAACGCACCGTTCGGTGTCGCGTCCGGGGTTAGGCGCCGGCGTTAAATGCGTCCAACGTTGATTTTGGCTGGATTATCCCGGATCCTGCATCAATGTTCGATCTCGGCCACGCCCGCAGCTTCGTCGCCGTCGCCGAGGAGATGCATTTCGGCCGGGCCGCGACGCGGCTGAACCTGACCCAATCGCCCCTGTCGCGGCAGATCCAGATGCTGGAGCAGACGCTGGGCGTGACGCTGCTGGAGCGGACCACCCGGGCGGTGCGCCTGACCCCGGCGGGCCGCACCTTCCTGGCCGAGGCCTACCGGGTGCTGGCGGCGGCCGAGAACGCCGCCCGCATCACGCGCCGCGCCGCTCGGGGCGAGAGCGGGGTGCTGCGCCTCAGCTTCACCGCCGCCTCGGCCTACCGGACGCTGCCGCAGGTCGTCGCCCATGTCCGCCGGACGCTGCCCGAGGTCGACCTCGTGCTGGAGGAGATGGTCTCGGACGAGCAGATCCTGGCGCTGGGCGAGAACCGCACGGATCTCGCGATCCTGCGGCCGGCCCCGGTCCTGCAGGATCCGAAATCCGCGATCGCCACCGCGCCGCTGGCGCGCGAGCGGCTCCTCCTCGCGGTCCCGCGCGGGCACCGCCTCGCCGCGGCGCGCGCGCCGACCCTGAGGGACCTCGACGGCGAGGCCTTCGTGACGTGGTCGCCCCGGGGCGGCCGCTACTTCATCGACCTGCTCGACCGTCTGTTCGAGGCCGGGGGCGTGCAGCCCCGGATCGTGCAGCGGGTGAACCAGGTCCACGCGATGCTGGCCCTCGTCGGCGCCGGCATCGGCGTCGCGCTGGTGCCGGGCAGCGCCCGGGGCAACAGCATGGCCGACATCCGGCTCCGGCCGATCGCCCTGCCGGCCGCGACCGGACCGGAGCTGTGGCTCGCGTGGCGCAGCGACAACGCCAATCCGTGCCTGCCCTCGGTGCGGGCCGCGGCGCTGGAGACCGGCGAGGCGTGACCGCCGGCGCCACCCTGGAAAGTCGCCGCCGCCGGCGATAGGCTGCCCGCTCGCCCCGCTTCCGGTCGCGCTGCCGGTCGGGGCCGCCCCTCCCGGATCAGGCAGGCACCATGAGAGTTTCGGCCGACCTCTGCATCGTGCCGATGGGCGTCGGCCCGTCGGTCTCGCCCTACGTGCGGGAAATCAAGGGGATCATCGAGTCGAGCGGGCTCACCGCCACGATGCATCCCAACGGCACGAACATCGAGGGCGAGCTGTCGGAGATCTGCGCGCTGGCGGAGCGGTGCGAGGCGAGGCTCGCCGAGCTCGGCGTCCAGCGGACCTTCTTCACGCTGATCTTCTCGACGCGCCGGGACAAGGACCAGACGATGGCCGACAAGCTCGCCGCGGTCTCCTGACCGCGCGCCCATCGCCCGCCATCCCGGGGTCGCGCCGCGGAGCCGGTGATGCAGTGCCGGGGTCGGCAGGTCTCACACCGACGGAGCGTCGCGATTCCGGGCCCGCCTTCGGCGCCCCGAAACGAGAGCGCCTGACCCTCTGGTAGGCCTGATCTCACCGAGGTCGGGACGACGACGATCGCGGAGCCTGTCCCGAGCCAGGCGCGGGTCCCCTCTCCCGTGCGGGAGAGGGACAGGGTGAGGGATCAGGTCTGTCCGAACACAGCGCACCCTGACCGAGCCGCGACGGCGTGCGATCCGGAAACGTCGTGCCCCTCACCCCAACCCTCTCCCGGGCGGGAGAGGGGGGCGCGTTGCGGCTGTCTCGACCGCAGATGCGTCGCGAGACCGTCGAGCCGCGATCGGGAGCGGCCCTAGCCGTGGCAGGCGCAGCCGGCGTGCTCGCAGCCGGCGTGATCCTTGTGGCCGTCCGCGCAGTCGTCGCAGCAATAGGCCTTGCCGTCCCGCGACACGGCCTTGGCGACCGGGATCACGCAGACGCAGTCCTGGCAGGCGCACTTCACCATCTCGACGTCGACGCTGGCCATGATTTCCTCCTCCGGCGGGACAGTCCGCTTGTCGACGTTAGAGCCGCGACGGCGGCGAGAAAACCCTTCCCCGGGCGCGGTGACGCGCCCGTGATCCCATTCGCCCGCTCGCGCGTTCCCCCGGTCCGGTGATCGCTGCGCCGGGTGGAGGGCGCTATGGCCGAGCAGAAGACCGACGACGTCCGGATCGAGCCCTATGACGGGCCGGCGGGCGGCTGGGGCTCGGCCCGCTCCCTCGTCGAGATCCTGACCCGGGAGGGCGTGCCGGTCACCGGCTCGGCGATGCTGCTGAAGCAGAACAAGCCGGACGGGTACATGTGCACGTCCTGCGCCTGGGCGAAGCCCGCCAAGCCGCTCGCCTTCGAGTACTGCGAGAACGGCGCCAAGGCGACCGCCTGGGAGCAGACGCGCCGCCGCGCGACGCCGGATTTCTTCGCCGCGCACACCGTGACGGAGCTCCTCGGCTGGAGCGACTACGCCCTGGAGGAGCAGGGCCGCCTGACCCACCCGATGCGCTACGACCCGGCGACGGACCGCTACCGGCCCGTCGCCTGGGCGGAGGCCCTCGCGGAGATCGGCCGGGAGCTGAAGGACCTGCGCGCGCAGGATCCGCGATCGGCGGTGTTCTACGCCTCGGGCCGGGCCTCGCTGGAGACGAGCTACATGTGGGCGCTGCTCGCCCGCCTCTACGGCAACAACAACCTGCCCGATTCCTCCAACATGTGCCACGAGCCGACCTCGGTGGCACTGCCGCAATCCATCGGCGCGCCGGTCGGCACGGTGCTCCTGGAGGATTTCGAGACCACCGACCTGATCTTCTTCTTCGGCCAGAACGTCGGGTCGAACGCGCCGCGGATGCTGCACCCGCTCCAGGAGGCGCGGCGCCGGGGCGCGCAGATCATCACCTTCAACCCGCTGCGCGAGCGCGGGCTGGAGCGCTTCACCGACCCGCAATCGCCGGTGGAGATGCTCACCCGCTCGTCCACGAAGATCTCGACGCAGTACCACCAGGTGAAGGCCGGCGGCGACCTCGCGGCCCTCACCGGCCTGTGCAAGGCCCTGCTCGCCCTGGACCGGGCCGCGGAGGCCGCCGGCCGGCCCCGGGTGCTCGACCACGCCTTCATCGCCGAGCACACCCACGGGTTCGAGGCCTTCGTCGCCTTCTGCGACGGGCAGGACTGGGCCGCGCTGGAGCGGCGCTCCGGCCTCACCCGGACCGCGCTGGAGGCCGCAGCCGGGGTCTACGCCCGCGCGAAGGCGGTGATCGGCATCTACGGGATGGGCCTGACCCAGCACCGCAAGGGCACCGAGACCGTCCGGATGCTCGTGAACCTGCTGCTCCTGCGCGGCAATATCGGGAAGCCCGGCGCCGGGATCTGCCCGGTGCGGGGCCACTCGAACGTGCAGGGCCAGCGCACCGTCGGCATCACCGAGAAGCCCGAGCTGGCGCCGCTGGACAAGCTGCGGGAGCTCTACGGCTTCGAGCCGCCGCGGGAGAAGGGCCTCAACACCGTCGAGACCTGCGAGGGCGTCCTCGACGGGCGCGTGAAGGCCTTCGTCGGGCTCGGCGGCAACTTCCTGCGCGCCGTGCCCGACACCGCCCGGATGGAGCCGGCCTGGCGGCGGCAGCGCCTCACCGTGCAGATCTCGACCAAGCTCAACCGCTCGCACCTCGTCAACGGCGCCGTCGCCTACATCCTGCCCTGCCTCGGCCGGATCGAGATCGACCAGCAGGCGAGCGGCCGGCAGGCGGTGTCGATGGAGGATTCCACCGCGCGCTTCCACGGTTCCCGGGGCGTGGCCGAACCGGTCGGGCCGCACCTGCGCTCCGAGCCCTGGATCGTGGCGGAGATCGCCAAGGCGACGCTGCCGCCCAATCCCCGGATCGACTGGGATGCCTGGGTGGCCGATTACGGGCGGGTGCGCGACGCGATCGAGGCGACCTACCCGAGCGTGTTCCACGACCTGAACGGCCGGATGTTCCAGCCCGGCGGCCTGACGAAGCCGCTCGGCGCCCGCGACCGCAAATGGGAGACCGAGACCGGGAAGGCGAATTTCGCGGTGCCCGAGGGACTCGAGGCCGACCCGGACCTGCCCGAGCGCGGCCCGGACGTGCTCGACCTGATCACGCTGCGGTCGAACGACCAGTTCAACACCACGGTCTACGGCTACGACGACCGTTTCCGCGGGGTGAAGGGCACCCGGGACGTGCTGTTCATGAACCGGCGCGACATCGCGCGGCTGGGGCTGAGGGACGGGATCAGCGTCGACGTGGCGACCGAGGCGGACGACCATGTGCCGCGGCGCGTGGGCGGCCTGCGGGTGATCGCCTACGACATCCCGGAGGGCAACTGCGCCGGGTACTACCCGGAGCTGAACGTCCTGCTGCCGCTCTGGCACCACGACGAGCAGTCCAAGACCCCCGCCGCCAAGGCGATCACCGTGCGGGTGACGGCCGCGACCGCCGCGCCCTGAGCGGAGCGTCTGGCGTCCGGTCGCGCCTTCCGGCAAGGAACGACGATGGACCAGGCGACTCCCCCCGACGCGCGACCGGACGCCCCGGCGGACTCGCGGCTGCGCGCGCTCGTCGGCCGGATCGCCGCCGCGGCGCCCCTGCGCGAGCCGGGCGCGGACCTGTCGCAGCTGAGCGCCGCGCCGGGCGCCCTCGCGGCCGTGCCGGATGCCGGCCTCGTCACCGACGCCGAATCCGGCGGCCTGGGGCTCGTCGGCGCGGACCTGTCCCGCGCCCGCATGGAGGAGGCCGACCTCTCCGGCGCGAACCTGCGCGGGGCGAGCCTCACCGGCGCGGTCGGGCGCTCGACCCGCTTCACCGGGGCGATCCTGGAGGCGGCCGACCTGTCCGAGGCCGATCTCTCCGGCGCGGACTTCACCGGCATCGTCGCCGGGCAGGTGAAGTTCGCCGGGGCGATGCTGGAGGATGCCCGGTTCGGCGAGGCCGCGATGCGCTTCGCCGACCTGTCCGGCGCCCTGCTCGACGGGACCGACTTCGCCGGCGCCGATCTCTGGGGCGCGGATTTCTCCGGTGCGGATGCGGACGACACGGTCTTCCGCGGGGCGCGGCTCGACGAGGCCAAGCTCGCAGACGCCAACCTGACCCACGCGGATTTCGCCGAGGCCAGCCTGACCAAGGCGAGCCTCGCCGGCTCGCGGCTGCGGGGCGCCCATTTCACCGGCGCGAAGCTCGACGGCGCCGATCTCTCCGGGGCGGATCTCTCCGACACCGACCTCGTGCGGCTCAACCTCGCCACCTGCCGGCTGCGGCACGCCCGCTTCGCCGGCGCGTGGCTCAACGGCACGCGGATGAGCGTGGAGCAGCTCGGCGGGGCGGTCGGCGAGGAGGTGGCCGGCGCCTACGAGGCCGCCCAGGCGAGCTACCTCGCCCTGGAGCAGAACTGGAAGAGCATCGGCAGCCACGACGCGGCGAGCTGGGCGTACAAGCGCGGCCGCCGGATGGGCCGTTTCCACGCCGGGCAGCAGGCCCGCGCCGCGTGGTCCGACCGGGACTGGTCCGGCGTCCTGCGGCACGGCTATCGCTGGACCGCCGACCGCTTCGTCGAGTGGTTGTGCGATTACGGCGAGAGCCTGTCGCGCATCGCGCGCGCCTTCGCGCTGCTGATCGTGCTGTTCGGCGGGCTCTTCGGCCTGACCGGCGGCCTGTACATCCTGGAGGGACCGGACGCCGGGCCGACCTACAACCCCCTCGATCTCCTGAGCTACAGCGCGCTCAACATGATGACCGCGAACCCGCCGGAGATCGGCCTGAAGCCCACCGGCCGCGTCACCAACCTTCTGGTCGGCATCGAGGGCGGCGTCGGCATCATCCTGATGGGACTCTACGGCTTCGTCCTGGGCAACCGCCTGCGACGGTGAGGCCGCCAGCTCCGGAGCGGCGCCCCGCTATCCGGGCTGTCCTCAGTCGTTCACGCTGAGCCGGTCGATCACGAGGCTCAGATCCTTGCGCAGGGCGCGGATCTCCGGCTCGCTGAGTTCGAGCTGGCACATCACGCTCTCGCGGACCGAGACCGCGTCGGCGCGCAGGGCGGCGCCCTCCGGCGTCAGGGCGATCTCGACCTCGCGCTCGTCGGACTGGCGCCGGGTCCGGAGCAGGAAGCCCGCGCTCTCCAGGCGCTTCAGCACCGGCGTGAGGGTGCCGGAATCGAGGCGCAGGCGCCGGCCGATCTCCGAGACCGTGACGCCGTCCTGCTCCCACAGCACCAGCAGAACGAGATATTGCGGATAAGTCAGTCCGAGCCGCTCGAGCAGCGGCCGGTACGACTTGGTCATCCGATGCGCGGCAGCATAGAGCGCGTAGCAGAGCTGGTTATCGAGCAGCAGCGGATCCGTCTCCGGCTGCGCCTCAGCCGTATCGGCACTGTACGCCATATCGTTCGCCCATCGCGGTCCACGCACCGCCACACTCGACCGCGACCGCGGGTTCGTCATCATACCATAACACGGGATGCCGGCGCGCAAGCTCCGAGCGTCGGGCCCGTTCTCTTAACAACCCTATGGGGTTCGTCTCCCGTCCACGACGGGCGGAAGCGCCGCCAGTGCGTCGAGGAAGCCCGGCTCGTCCTCGAGCGTCCGGAGATCCAGGCGGACGGCCTCGTCGCTGATCCGGCCGATCACCGGCACCGGGAGCCGGCGCAGATCCTCGGCGAGCCGCCGGCACCGCCCGCCCGCGCCGCGGCCGCCCGCGGAGACCGGCGTCAGGACCAGGGCGGCGCTGGGCAGGGTCTCCACCGGCAGGGCGCCGGATCCGATCTGGCTGATGCAGTCGGCGACCGTGACCGTGGCGCGGCCGGCGAGCCGCTCCGCCACCGCGGGGGCGAGGCGCTCGGCCTGCGCGGCGATCGCGTCGCGCGCGCGGGTCAGGAGCCGCAGGGTCGGCAGCTCCGCGCGCAGCCGCTCGGGGTGCAGGTAGAGCCGCAGCACGGCCTCGAGCGCCGCGTAGGTCATCTTGTCGACGCGCAGGGCCCGCTTCAGCGGGTTCTTGCGCACGCGGGCGATCAGGTCCCTCCGCCCCGCCACGATGCCGCACTGGACCGCGCCGAGCAATTTGTCGCCGCTGAAGGTGACGACGTCGGCCCGCTCCAGGGCGGCGCGGACCGTGGGCTCGGGGGGCAGCCCGTGGGCCGCGAGGTCGACGAGGCTGCCGCTTCCGAGATCGTCCGCCAGCGGCACGCCGCGCTCCCGGCAGAGGGCGTGGAGGGCGACGGGATCCGCCGCCGCGGTGAAGCCCGCGATGGCGTAGTTGCTCGGGTGCACCTTCATCACGAGGCCGGTGCGGGGCCCGAGGGCCTCCGCGTAGTCGCGCAGGTGGGTACGGTTCGTGGTGCCGACCTCGCGCAGGCGGCAACCGGCCCGCACCATCACGTCCGGCACCCGGAACGAGCCGCCGATCTCCACGAGCTCGCCGCGGGAGACCACCACCTCCCTGCGCATGGCGAGCGCGTTCAGCACCAGCAGGACGGCGGCCGCGTTGTTGTTGACGACGACCGCGGCCTCGGCGCCGGTCAGGCGGCAGATCAGGGCCTCGACATGATCGTCCCGCTCGCCGCGGGCGCCGGTCTCGAGATCGAATTCGAGGTTGCTCGCCTGCACCATCACGGCGGCCACCGCCTCCGCGGCCGAGCGGGGCAGCAGGGCGCGGCCGAGATTGGTGTGCAGAACCGTCCCGGTCAGGTTGAGGACCGGCCGCAGGGACGGGCGCCGCTCGGCGGCGAGGCGCGCCGACGCCGCCGCCCGGATCGCCGCCGCGTCCGGGACGGGACCGCCCCCCGCCCGGAGCCCGGCCACCACCGCCCGGATCGCGTCCGTGAAGGCCGTCCGCCCGTAGGTCTCGAGATCGGCGGGCGGCGCGCCGCCGACGAGGCGCTCGACCGAGGGAATCCGGCGCGGGGACGGCGCCGGGTCGACGGCCTGAGGGGTGGGGGCGGGTCCGTTCATGTCAGGCCAGAGATAACCATCCCGCTGCACGGAGCCAGCCCGTCGACGCGCGGATAATGCGCGCAGGTTGTTCCGGTCCCGGCCCGACGGTAAGGGCAGATCCTGAAATCGGCGCCCGAGAGTCCATCGCACCCGCGCGGGGCGGGCTCGGCCACGCCAACCCCGCCGAGCCTTCTCGGGAGACGTCGCCATGTCCCGACCTTCGATCCAGATCCACCCGATGATC
>NZ_BBUX01000009.1:0-137719 GCF_000974725.1 Methylobacterium sp. ME121 | reverse complement strand
CGTCCGCAAGCCGGCGGGTTCTCGCCGCCGAATCGGCGCCTGAGCGGCACCCGGCGGCAGCGGGCGCGGCGGCCCGCGCCGCCCCGCGACCCCTGGAAAGTTGACGGCGGCCCGGCGGACTGCCATCCGCCGGTCCGACACGTCCGCCCGCCCGTCGTCCCCGCCCGCGCCCCTCTCGAGTCCATTGACCCCATGACCGACCTGATCGAGACGATCCGCCGGACGCTCGTGCCGATCCACAAGGAGGGCTACCCCTTCATCCTGATCGGCATCGTGCTGACGGTGCTGGCGGGCTACTTCTCCCAGTTCTTCGGCTGGATCTTCCTGATCCTGACCCTCTGGGTCTGCTACTTCTTCCGCGATCCGGAGCGCGTCACCCCGGTGGCCGACGGGCTCGTGATCTCGCCCGCCGACGGCCGCGTGAACCTCATCGCCACCGTGCTGCCGCCGCCCGAGCTCGACCTGCCGCAGGTGCCGACCCTGCGGGTCTCGGTGTTCATGAACGTGTTCGACTGCCACGTGAACCGTGTGCCGGTGGCCGGCCGGATCGGCCAGATCCACTACACGCCGGGCCTGTTCCTGAACGCCGAGCTCGACAAGGCCAGCGACGACAACGAGCGCAACGGCATGGTCATCGAGACGACCCATGCGGGCCAGCCGAAGCGGGTCGGCGTGGTGCAGATCGCCGGCCTCGTGGCCCGGCGCATCGTCGGCTTCGTCTCGGCGGGCGACGTGCTCGGCGTCGGCGAGCGGTTCGGCCTGATCCGCTTCGGCTCGCGGGTGGACGTCTATCTGCCGGCCGGCTCGACCGTGCTGGTCGGCCTCGGCCAGAAGGCGGTGGCCGGCGAGACGGTGCTGGCCGATCTCGGCGGCGGCCCGGAGCGGCTGTTCAAGCGGATCTGAGGCGGCCATGGACGATCTCTTCCCGCCCTTCGCGCCCGACCCGAACGAGCCGCGGCCGCGCCGGTTCAAGCCGGTGCCGTTCCGGATGATCGCGCCCAACATGATCACCCTGATGGCGCTCTGCCTCGGGCTGACGGCGATCCGGCTGGCCTTCGAGGGCAAGTTCGAGCCCGCCGTCATCGCCGTGGTGGTGGCCGGCGTGCTGGACGGTATCGACGGGCGGGTGGCGCGGCTGCTCAAGGGGACGTCGCGCTTCGGCGCGGAGCTCGACTCGCTCGCCGACTTCGTCAATTTCGGCTGCGCCCCGGCGCTCATCCTCTACGGCTTCGTGCTGTTCCACCTGAAGTCGGTGGGCTGGATCGTGGCGCTGATCTTCGCCATCGCCATGGCGCTGCGCCTCGCCCGCTTCAACGCGATGCTGGACGACCCGAACCGGCCGGAATGGAAGAAGGACTTCTTCGTCGGCATGCCGGCCCCGGCGGGGGCGCTCACCGCGATGCTGCCGCTCTACCTGCACTTCCTGGGCTTCGGCATCGAGACCTGGGCGGCGCCGGCGGTACTGATCTACGTGCTGTGCATCGCCCTGCTGGTCGTCTCCACGGTCCCGACCTACTCGGGCAAGACCATGGGCAAGCGGGTGCCGCGCAGCCTCGTCCTGCCGATCTTCCTGTTCGGCGTCGCGGCCTTCGGCATCCTGATCAGCTACCCGTTCGAGGCGCTGGTGGCGGTGAGCGGCGGCTACCTGCTGACCATCCCGGTGGTCGCCGCCCAGTACCGCCGCCGGCTCAAGGCGGAGCTGGCCGCCCCGGCCGGGGAACGGTCGGCCGCCGGCGCCGAGGCGCAGCCCGAGAGCGCCGCGGAGGCGCGGGCCGCGGCGGTGAAGCCGGACTAGGCACTGGCCGTCGCGGGATGATCCCCTACCTTGGCGGCGTTCGGCGAGGGGGATTCGGCGATGCTCGAGGAATTCAAGAAGTTCGCGCTGCGCGGGAATGTGGTCGATCTCGCGGTCGGCGTGATCATCGGCGCGGCCTTCGGGGCCATCGTCAATTCGGCGGTCCAGGACATCTTCATGCCGGTGATCGGCGCGATCACGGGCGGGCTCGATTTCTCGAACTACTACATCCCGCTGTCGTCGAAGGTGCAGGCCGGCCTGCCCTACGTGGACGCGAAGAAGCAGGGCGCCGTCATCGGTTACGGCCAGTTCCTGACCCTGACGCTGAACTTCGCGATCGTCGCCTTCGTGCTGTTCCTCGTCATCCGGGCGATGAACCGTCTCCAGCTTGCCGAGACCAAGAAGCCCGACGAGGTGCCGGCCGACGTGAAGCTCCTCTCCGAGATCCGCGACATCCTGGCGACCAAGCCGCGCGTCTGACGGCTCAGTTGACGGCTCAGTCCGCGCGCGTGTCGTCGTCCCGCGGCTTCACCCCGAAGGCGTCGAGGATCTGGTCGAGGGCCTGACCGACGGCGCCGGTGCCCTCCTCGTGGGTCTTGAGGCGGGTCTCGAGCCGGCGAATCTGGGGCTCGAACTCGTCCGGCACCGGGTCGTCGCCGAGGAAGCGCGGCTTGTCGGACCCGACCGGCAGGACGCTGCGCAACTGCTGGCCGAGATGGTCGCGCACCGGTTCCGGCAGGGTGGATTTCGGATCGGTGGGAGTGTCGCTCATGGTCGCCTCACGGGTCGAACCGTCATCAACGGCCGGACGGATGAAGCGTTGCGCCGGCGGCCGCGGCTGCGGGAATGCCCCCGGAGCCGGGCTCCGGGGGCGTTAGGGCCGGTGCGAGACCGGCCCAGGGTCTCAGTCGATGACCTCGACGATGCGGTGGCCGCGGTCGACCAGCACCGGGCGGTCGTTCACCACGGTGTAGCGGTAGCCCGGCTGCACGCGGTACTCGCTCGGCACGTCGTAGTAGGTCACGCCCGAGGCCGGCAGGGTGGTGCCGACGGCGACGCGACCGTCGTAGTCGTAGGAGCGGACGTTGCGCTCGCGGACATAGCTGCGGAAGCGCGGGGCCATGTCGACGCCGAGGATGCCGCCCACCGTGCCGGTGGCCGCACCGACCGCGCCGCCGACGATGCCGCCGATCGGGCCGGCCGCATCGGCACCGGCCGCCGCGCCGCGCTCGGCGCCCGGGATGGTGCCCTGGGCCTGGGCCGCCAGCGGCAGCGAGAGGGCGAGGGCCGAGGCGGCGATGAGGGTCTTGAAGGTCATGCGATGCATCTCCGTTCCGTGGTGTTTCGCCGCGCTGGCGCAGCGAAGCTCGGGCCGGTAACGCCCGATCCCCGGAATCGGATGCATCTTTTTTGTGGACTTCCGGCCCGGTTCGGGCCGGGCGCCTACGCGTCCTTCGGCATCGCCGACTGGATGAACCGGTCGGAGCCGAGGTCCTCCTCGTCGTAGCCCAGGAGCTCGGCGAGTCGGCCGCGGGCGCGGCTGACGCGGCTCTTCACGGTGCCGACCTTGCAGCCCATGATAGTCGCGGCCTCCTCGTAGGAGACGCCCTCGGCACCGACCAGCACCAGCGCCTCGCGCTGGTCCGGCGGCAGCTTCGCGAGCGCCGATTGCAGGTCCTCGACGTCGAGCCGGTCGCCCTGGTGCGGGGCGGTGGCGAGCCGGGCCGCGTAGGATCCGTCCTGATCCTCGACCTCGCGGACCCGCTTGCGATGGTCCGAGTAGAAGATGTTGCGCAGGATCGTGAACAGCCACGCGTTCAGGTTGGTGCCCGGCTGGAAGCGCGCGCGGTGCTGCCAGCCCTTCAGCAGGGTGTCCTGCACGAGGTCGTCCGAGCGGGCAGGGTTCGAGGTCAGCGACAGCGCGAAGGCGCGCAGCGACGGCACGGCCGCGAGCAGACCGTTGCGGAATTCCGGCTCGATCGCCTCGCCGCGGGCACGCAGGGCCGCCTCGAGCTTCTCGATCAGCTCGGCGAAGCGGGACGGCATCGTCTCCTCGCCGATCCGCTCGTAGACCGTGCGCAGGTGCTCACCGAGATGCGTGCGGATGCCGGGCGCCAGGTTCGGGCGGCCATCCCGAGTCCCGTCCTCCTGGGACAGGACGGTGTCGGTGTCGTCGCGGGTCATGCGTATCGCGCTCGTCAACTCATCGTGGCTCGACCTGTGGTCCGGAGCGGGTCGAGGTGGGGCGCTTGCCGGCTCGACCCGGTGCGGAAGTCCGGCCGATGCGCTCCTGTTACCGGAGTTCTAGCGCATCGGGCGCGGGCATGCACCCTCAGGCAAAACACACTTAAGCTAAGTTGCTCGGTCTCAACAGCCGGATCGCCCCGTCGCGCAGGGTCAGGACGTCGCCGCGGGCGAGATCGGTCCAGCACTCGTCCCGGGTCAGCGCCTGCGTGGCGATGACCGTCACCACGTCGTGCTCGGTGGTCTCCTGGGCGAAATCCACCTGCCAGTCCTCGTCGATCAGGGTGGCCTTCCCGAAGGGCGCGCAGCGGGTGAGGTAGCAGAGGCGCTTGCCGCAATGGGCGTAGAGGGTGCGGCTGTCGGTGAGCAGCATGTTGAACACGCCGAGCGCGTGCAGCTCGCCCGCGAGGTCGGCCACCGCCCGGTCGAGGGTCTCGGGCCGGGGCAGGGCGCGGAACCGGGCCTGGAGCCGGCCGAGCATCCAGCAGAAGGCGTGCTCGCTGTCGGTGGACCCGATCGGCATGAAGCCGCCCAGCGGCAGCCGCTTCACGCCCTTGAGCTGGCCGTTGTGCGCGAAGGTCCAGCGGCGGCCCCACAATTCCCGGGAGAACGGGTGGGTGTTCTCCAGGCTGACCCGGCCGCGATTGGCCTTGCGGACATGGGCGACGACGATCCGGCTCTTGATCGGCATGTCGCGCAGGAGCCGGGCGAGCTGCGAGCGGGCGCTCGGCTCCGGCTCGTGGAAGCTGCGGCAGGTGCGGCCGTCGTAGAAGCTGATGCCCCAGCCGTCGGCGTGGGGCCCGGTCTCGCCGCCGCGCCGGGCGAGCCCCGCGAAGGAGAAGCGGATGTCGGTCGGCACGTTGGCGCTCATGCCGAGCAGTTCGCACATCGTCTTGCAGCCGGGCCATGCGGGGAAGCGGCGACGTTTAGGAGCGTTCGGCCGCCCCGACAACGGCTTTCGCGCGGGTCAGCGGGCGAGATAGTCGGTCAGCGTCATGCCGACCATGATGGCGACCCAGAAGAAGCCGAGCCCCGAGAACAGCCGGATCAGCGGCGGCTCGTGGATCACCTCCATGGAGACGAGGAGGATCAGCGCCACCATCACGGCGACGACGGCGAGCTCGACGATCCAGACCTGCGCGAAGGGGAGGGTGGCGCCGAGGGTGACGTTGACGGCGAGAAGGGCCAGCAGCGCCAGGAAGGTGAGGACGGGCGTGCGCAGGCGCTTCCGGAGCAGGGCGCGCTCGTCGGCGCTCAGGGTCACGAGGGGGTTCCGCATCCTACCGGTTCACCACGTAGAGGATCGGGAAGGCCAGGATCCAGACGAGGTCGATGAAGTGCCAGTAGAGACCGTAGACCTCGATCCAGTTCTGGTGCCGAGCGAGGAAACCGGCCTTGGCGGCCAGCCAGGTCATGCCGAGCAGGAGTGCGATGCCGGTGAACAGGTGCAGCGCGTGCAGCAGCGTCGCGACATAGTAGAGGTTCACGAACAGCCGTGCCGCCGGCGTCTCGGCGAGCGCGAAGGGCCGGTCGGAGAGGAACGGCATCATGTGCTCGGCCCAGTCGGCGTAGTACTCGTAGCCCTTGAGCACGAGGAACAGGCCGCCGAGCGCCGCGGTCGCCAGCATCGCCCGCACCATGGCGCGCTGCCAGCCCATCCGCGAGAACTCGATTGCCATCGACATGGTCAGGCTGGAGCAGATCAGCACCACGGTGTTGGTGGCGCCGATCCAGAACTTGAGGTGCTTGGCCGCCGCGACGGTCGCCTCGGGGTGCTGGATCCGGGTGATCAGCGCCACCAGGAACAGGGCCGAGAACAGCAGGAGCTCGGTGATCAGCCACGCCCAGATGCCGAGCGTCGCCGCCGCGCGCTGCTGCGCGACGGTCTCGAAATGGTGCGCGCGGGCGACCCCGACGCCGTCGGCCAGGGGCGCGCTCATCCGTGCTGGTCCCGGGATTCCTGGGCCTGGATCGGGTAGTCGTAGGGGATGCGCGGCACCTCCGGCGGCGACAGGAAGTTGTGCGTCGGCGGCGGGGAGGCGGTCTCCCACTCGAGTCCCTTCGCGTTCCACGGGTTGGCGGGCGCCTTCCGCCCGAACCACAGGGAATAGACGAGGTAGAGCATCGGGAAGATGTAGCCCGCCGCCAGGATCGTAGCGCCCGCCGAGGACAGAACGTTCAGGAGCTGGAACTCGGCCGGATAGGTCGCGTAGCGCCGCGGCATCCCCAGATAGCCCAGGATGAACTGCGGGAAGAAGGTCACGTTGAAGCCGATGAAGATCAGCAGCGCCGAGACCCGGCCCCAGGGCTCGCTGTACATCCGGCCGGTGAATTTCGGCCACCAGAAGTGCAGGCCGCCCAGGAACGCCAGCACCGTGCCGCCGACCATGATGTAGTGGAAATGCGCGACCACGAAGTAGGTCGCGTGGATGTGCTGGTTGATGGCGAGCGTCGCGAGGTAGAGGCCGGTGAGGCCGCCGAGCACGAACAGTCCGATATAGCCCATCGCGTAGAGCATCGGCGTGTCGAGCCGCAGGGCTCCCTTATGGATCGTGGCGGTCCAGTTGTAGACCTTCACGGCCGAGGGCACCGCCACCGCGAAGGACAGGGCGGAGAAGACCAGCGAGGCCAAGTCGCTCTGGCCGTTGACGAACATGTGGTGGCCCCAGACGAAGAAGGTCACGGAGGCCAGCCCGATCGACGCGTAGGCGACGAAGCGGTAGCCGAACAGCTTCTTCTGCGCGAAGGCCGGGACGATCTCGGAGATCACTCCCATGCCGGGCAGGACCATGATGTACACGGCCGGGTGCGAGTAGAACCAGAACAGGTGCTGGAACAGCACCGGGTCGCCGCCATAGGCCGGGTCGAACACGCCGATGTGGAAGGCGCGCTCCGCGATCAGCAGGATCAGCGCGGTGGTGATGACGGGCGTCGCCAGCAGGAAGATCAGGCTCGTGGCGTAGTGCGCCCAGACGAAGATCGGCAGCTTGAACCACGTCATGCCGGGCGCCCGCATGGTGTGGATCGTGACCACGAAGTTGAGCCCCGTCAGGATCGACGAGAAGCCCACGATGGTCACGCCGATCAGCGCCGGCAGCACCCAGGTGTTCGAGAAGGCCGTCGAGAGCGGGGCGTAGAAGGTCCAGCCGGTATCGACACCGCCCAGCACCACCGAGGCCAGGGTGAACAGGGCGCCCGCCATGAACACGTACCAGCTCGTCAGGTTGAGCTTCGGGAAGGCGAGGTCCCTGGCCCCGATCATCAAGGGGATCAGGAAGTTGCCGAAGGTCGCGGGGATCGACGGGATCAGGAAGAACCAGACCATCACCACCCCGTGGATGGTGAAGGCCTTGTTGTAGGTGTCGTTGGTCATGATCGCGCCGTTGGGCACGATCAGCGCGAGGCGCACCACGCCGGCCGCCAGGGCGCCGATCACGAAGAAGCCGGTGATCGAGGCGAGGTAGAGGAGCGCGATGCGCTTGTGGTCGGTGGTGAGGAACCACGAGCGCAGAGTCGATTCCGCGTGCAGGTAGTCGGCCTTGCGCCCGATCGTGGATTCCGGGGCGTGGGGTTCCCGGCGGGCGGTGCCGCCGATGCTGCCCGATGCGCTCATCGTGTCGCTCCCGGCGGCGTCGCGTCCGCGGCCTTGCCGGAGGCCGGGCCCGTGTAGGATTTCAGGAAATCGATCAGCGTGCCGAGTTCGTCCGCCGGGATCCGGCCGGCGAAGCTCGGCATGACCTGCTTGCCCCCGCCGGCGAGCCGGTCGCCGTTCGGATTCAGGATCTTTTCGCGCAGCCAGCCCTCGTCGGCCGTGACGGTGCGGCCGTCGGCGAGCGTCACCTGGGATCCGTACAGGCCCGCGAGACTCGGCGCCTTCACGGATGAGCCGGGCTCGTGGCAGCCGGCGCAGCCATAAGCCTCGTAGAGGGCCCGGCCGGCTGCGACCTTGCCCTGCTGCGCGCCGGCATGGGTCAGCCAGTCCTGGTAATCGCCGGGATTCATGAAGGTGACCTCGCCGCCCATCACGGAATGGTCGGTGCCGCAATATTCCGAGCAGTAGAGGTGGTAGGTGCCAACCTTGTCGGCCTTGAACCACAGGTCGGTGTAGCGGTCGGGCAGGGCCGCCACCTGCATCCGCACGGCCGGCAGGTAGAGGGCGTGGATCACGTCCTGGCTGATGATGTGCAGGCGGATCGGCTGGCCGATCGGCAGGTGCAGGTTGTTGATCTCGGACTGACCCGTCGGGTGCTGGAACTTCCACATCCACTGCCGGCCGATCGCCTCGACCACCATGGCGTCGGGGGGCGGATTCTTCGACTGGATGAACAGCCGCGCGCCCCAGACGAAGAAGATCAGCGTCAGCAGGAACGGGATCAGCATCCAGCTGATCTCGATGAGGTTCGAGCGGATGCCCGAGGGGCTCCGGTCCGCCTCGGAGCCCTCGCGGTAGCGCAGGGCGAAGTAGGTGATCGCCACGAAGACCGGCACGGTCAGCAGCAGCGTCAGGACGGTGAAGGCCAGGATGAGCAGGTCGGTCTCGCTCGCGGTGGCGGAGACCGCGGCGGGCCAGAGCTGGAGGGAATCGTGGCTCGGCGTCATCGCGCAGCGGGCTCCGCCGGTTCGAGAGAGCGGCCGACGGTCAGGTCCATGGCGCGCCCGATCGGGATGCGGGCGCGGGTGCGGGCCTCGTCCCGGTAACCGTAGCCGGAGAGGTGCGCCGCGGCCGCCGCCCGCTCGCGGTCGAGATCGGCGTAAGGGTCGGCCTGCAGGTTCGGCGGCGGCGGCGCCAGCCGCGTCGTCTGCTGCGGCGTCAGGGCAGGGAGCGCCCGCCGCTGGCTCGCCGCGAAGGTGCCCATCAGCCAGACCATCGTGCCGACGACCGCCAGCGCCGTCAGCGCGAGGCCCGCCATCACCAGCACGGTGTTGCGGACGTTGACGTCGCTGGTCTCGTGCCCGGGATCGTCGGGATCGCGCTGGGAATTGGCCGCCGGGCGCGGCGGCCGCCCGTTCAGGAGGCCGGTGCCGCGCAGGGTCAGCCCCGCCAGGATCGCCGGGATCAGGCCGGTGGGTCCGTCCGCGCTCACGCCGGCCTCCCGGCGCGGCGGGCGTCGGAGGCCGCCCGATCGGCGCGCGGACGCATCAGCGGGCGCAGCGCGGCCGCGAGGCAGGCCACGGCGCCGGCGGCCAGCACGTCGCTCGGCCGGAGGACGAAGCGGTCGCGCACCGCCGGGGTGATCAGCCAGAACATCTCCAGGGCGTGGACGGCGAGCGCCGCGCCGGCCAGGATCCGGGTGGTCGGGCGCCCGGGCCGGAGGGTCGCGAGGCCGGCCAGCACCACCACCGCGCCGGCCACGATCGCCAGCGCCCGCCCGACCCAGCCGCCGCGGGCGAAGTACCACGCCACCTCGGGCGGCAGGTTGGCCGACCAGACGATCAGGAACTGCACGAAGTGCAGGTAGGCCCAGAGGCCGAGGAGCACCACGAGGGGCACCAGCCGGCCTCGTCCGGGAGCCGTGCGACCGCGGCCCACGGGCTCCGGCTCCTCCCAGGCCAGCAGGATCGCCGCCGCGAAGGCGAGGCCGCTCCACGCCGTCATGACCAGGAGGCCCAAGAGGGTCGAGTCGAGCCGCGGATCCAGGGAGGCGACGACGTCGGTGACGAACAGCGTGCCGACGACCGCGTGCAGCCCCACCGCCGGCACGGTCCGCCCCTCGCCGGGCGCGTCGAACGGCTTGGCGAAGCGCAGCGCCAGCCAGATCCAGGCCGCGAGGTAGACGATCACCCGGACCGCGAAGAACGGCACCGTGAACCACAGGGCGGCCAGGGGCGTTCGCGCCGGGGCGCTCACCCAGGGATAGAGCAGGGGCGCGGCGGCCAGGAGCGGCAGCGCCAGCACGGCCGCGACCGGCATCAGCGCCGTCAGCCGGCGCAGACCCGCCAGCATCTCGATGCCGCCGCGCGCGCGGACCCGCTCGCCGAAGCGCTCGGCGACGATGACCACCGGCAGGGCACCGACCGGCAGGGCGAGGAGGACCAGCCACGCCGCGAGATACGAGGCCGCGGCTCCGCGCCATCCGCCCGCGGTCAGGCAGACGGCCAGGAGGACGAGGCCGGCGAGGCCGAGCAGGGCGGGGCGCCTCACGGCGTCGCCTCCAGCCGCGCGCGATCCTCCGCCGGCAGGCCCGCCACCGGGGCGTCCTGGCTGAGCTGCAGGGCGCGGACATAGGCGACGATCGCCCAGCGGTCGGCGGAGGGGATCATCTGGGCCATGCCGAACATCGCCTTCCGGCCGTTCGAGATCGCGTCGTAGAGGTCGGACGCGGAGGCCGCCCGCACGGGCCCAGCCGTGAGATCGCCGGCGGACGGGAAGCCCCGGGCCACGATCATCCCGGCGCCGCGGCCGTCCTGCCCGTGGCAGGGTGTGCAGAATACCCCGTAGCGCTCGCGGCCCTGGTCGAGCAGCGCCCGGCTGATCGTCTGCGGCTGCGGCGCCGCGCGGGCCGGATCGCTCCGCGGCACGGTGCCGGCCACCGGCTGGCGCATGGTGATCTCGCGGGGGAAGAACGGGTTCCTGTCCCAGGTCTTGGCCCGGGCCTGATCGGCCATGTCGGCCTCGCCGCAGGCCGCGAGGGGCGCGAGAGCCAGGCAGGCGAGGAGGGCGCGCCTCATCGCGGGATCCGCCGGATCTCGAGGGGGCGGCCGGCCTCGGCCGGCAGAGACGCGAGCCGCCGCTCGATCCGGCCCGCGTCGAACCGGTCGCCGCGCGCCTCCGCGGAGAGGAAGAACCGGTCCTCCGAGGCCCGCAGGAAGCCCGGGATGTTGAAGGCCGGGTGGTTCAAGCGGGGCAGGCGGTTGAGCACGAGGAGCGCGAGGTGGATCGCCACGCAGCCCGCCATCATCGCGAAGGAGACGCTCGGGACCACGAAGGAGGGCCAGGACAGGCGCGGGCGTCCGCCGATCAGGAACACGTAGTCGTAGGCCGTGGCGTAGACGCACATGGCGAAGAAGCCGAAGCCGCCGAGCAGGGCGCCGCCGAGGGCGTAGGGCAGGATCGAGCGCCCCTCCAGGCCCAGGGGCCGCAGGGTGCGGGGCATCGGCACCGGGCCGTGCCCGTCGAGATGGACCTGATCCGGGCCGAGCCCGGAAACCGCCTGGAGGGCGGCCGCGAGGTCGCCCTGGCTCGCGAAGGTCGCCGACACGCCCCACAGGGGCGCGGTGACCGGGTTCTCCTCCGGGCGGCCCGTGGCCCGGGACGCGGCCGCGCGGGCGGCCTCCTGGGCGGCCGGCGACACCGTCAGGGCGAGGCGGCGGCTCTCGACGATCGAGACGGCCGGCAGGTAGCGCAGGAACAGGAGCAGCAGGGTCAGGAACAGCCCGATCGAGCCCGCGAAGGTGGCGATGCCCCAGACGTCGGTCGTGTAGGGCAGCCTCGAGGAGGGCAGGAAGTCCTGGGTCAGGGTGACGACCAGGACCATGACGTGGTCGGCGTAGGCGCCGATGGCCACGAGGAGGCCGACCGTCGCAAGCGCCAGCGGCGCCGTGCGGGCCCGGGCCGACCACAGGATCTGGGCGGGTAGGACGAGGCACAGGACCGCCGTCCAGGACACGAGGGCGTGGTCGCCGGTCATGCGCCGGACCAGGACGCCGCGCCCCTCGGCGTCGCCGTTGAGGAACGTGTCGAAGTACTCGGCCGCGTAGCAGTAGGCGCTGGCGCAGCCGAGGCAGAGCAGCAGCCGCCCGAGCACGTCGAGGTGGCGGTCGGTCACCAGGGCGTCGAGGCCGTAGACGCGGCGGATCAGCATCACGATCACCGCCGTGACGCCGACGCCGGAATAGACCGCGTTGACCAGGAAGCTCACCGGCAGCAGCGTGCTGTGCCAGCCGGGCATCAGCGAGCCCGCCAGCATCACCGAGGCCCCGGTCTGGACCGAGACAACCAGCAGCACGCCGAGCAGCGCCACCGTCCGGTAGGCCTGGACCCAGATCTGCCAGTGGGCCGCCGAGCCGCGCCAGCCCGAGGCGAGGATGCCGTAGACCTGCGCGCGCAGGACGGCGAGCTTCCGGGTCGGCGCCTTCGTCTCCAGCTGGCGCATCGCCTCCAGGTGCGCCCGGTCGCGCAGCGTCGCGAGGTCCGGCAGCAGGCCGATGAACCAGAGGCTCACGCAGATCACCAGGAAGGACACGATGTCGATCGCGTCCCAGAGGAGCGGCGAGCGGAACTGCGGCCAGAGATCGTAGGTGTTGGGGTAGGGCAGGTTCCAGAAGAAGAACCAAGGCCGCCCGAGATGGATGATCGGGTAGAGCCCGGCGGCCGCCGTGGCCAGCAGCGCCAGGGTCTCGGCGACGCGGTTCACCGCCCCGCGCCACTCCGCGCCGAGGAGGAGCAGGATCGCCGAGACCAGCAGGCTGCCGGACGCGACGCCGATCCACCAGTCGTAGCTCGCGATGTCGAGCGCCCAGACGACGGCGTTGTTGTTCGCCCAGATGCCGGGGCCGGCGTAGAGCAGGTAGCCGAGGGTGAGGAGGAACAGGCCGAGGAGCGTGGCCGCCCCCGCGAAGGCGATCCACCAGCGCCGGTTGCCCGGATGGGTCAGCGGGATCGCCGTGACCGCGCCGCCGATCCCCTGGAGGGTCTCGTCGGGCCGGCTCAGGGATCCGGGCTGCGTGCCGCCGGAGAGGGCGCCGGACATGCTCAGCCCTCCCGTCCGTCCGAGTCCGCGGCGGGCGCGAGCCCGGCGAGGTAGGTGGTGCGCGGCCGCGTGTTCAGGTGGCCGAGGAGCGCGTATTCCCGCGTGTCCCTGCGGGCGGCCGAGACCTGGCTCCCAGGGTCGGCGACGTTGCCGAAGGTGATCGCCCGGGTCGGGCAGGCGCCCTGGCAGGCGGTCTCGACGGTCCCGTCGGGGATCGGCGCGTGGGCATCCTTGGCGGAGGTGATCCGGGCGGCCGTGATCCGCTGGATGCAGTAGGTGCATTTCTCCATCACGCCGCGGGACCGGACCGTGACCTCGGGATTGCGCTGCTGCTGCTCCACCGGGGTCATGCCGCCGGTATAGTCGCGGTAGTTGAAGCGGCGGACCTTGTAGGGGCAGTAGCTCTGGCAGGTCCGGGTGCCGACGCAGCGGTTGTAGACCTGCAGGTTCAGGCCCTCGCTGTCGTGGAGCGTCGCCTCCACGGGGCAGCCGAGCTCGCAGGGCGCCTGCTCGCAATGCATGCAGGGCACCGGCTGGAAATGCGTCGTCGGCGCGTCGAGCGCGCCCGCGTAGTAGCGGTCGACCCGCAGCCAGCCCATCCACCGGCCGAGAGCGACCTCCTCGCGCCCGACCACGGGGATGTTGTTCTCCGCTTGGCAGGCGGTGACGCAGGCGTTGCAGCCGATGCAGGCGTCGAGGTCGATGGCCATGCCCCATTGCGCGGCGACCCAGCGATCCTGGCTCTCCGGGGGCGGGTAGAACGAGGCGGGGGCCGGCGCGCCCTTGGGATCGCCCGCGGGCGCGGCGCCCAGGACCTGCACGCGCACGAGATCCTGCCCCTCCATCGTGCCAAGATGCTGGGTTGTCACCGGCTTGCGCGCGCGGCCGGTCTTCGTCAGCCGGGCGCCGGCGAGCCGCCAGGTCGAACCGGCCGGGCGCAGGGGCGCGGAATCGTAGCCGAGGCCGCGGGCGAGGTGGTCCGGCACGTCGCGACCGTAGCCGAGGGTGAGGGTGACGCTGGCTTCGGCCTGGCCGGGCAGGATCCAGGCCGGCCCCTCGACGGCGCGGCCGCCGGCCTCGACCCGCAGGATGTCGCCCGTCGCGATCCCCTCGCGCTCGGCGAGGCGCGGGCTCACCGCGACCACATTCTCCCAGACCACCTTGGTCAGGGGCTTCGGGAGCTCCTGCAGCCACGCGAGGTCGGCATGGGTGCCGTCCCAGATCGTCGGATCGGGCCGGAACAGCACCTCGACCTCGCCCGCGGGCGCGGGGGATGGAGCGGCCGCGGGGGCCGCGGCCTGCGTCAGCGCGACGGTCTCGGCCGGGCGCGCGCTGCCCGCCCAGAAGCCGAGGCGCAGGGCTTCCGTGAAGCGGGTTTCGAGAGCCGCGTCGTCCTCGCCGGCATTCCGCGCCTGCGCCTTGAGGAGGCCCAGCGCGTCCTGGCCGCTCTCCCCACCCTCACCGCCGGCCAGGAAGGCCAGCATCTCCGCCGGCGTGCGGCCGTTGTACAGGGGCGCGACGGTCGGCTGGATCAGCCCCACCGTCCCGTCGAGGGATCGGATGTCGCCCCAGGATTCCAGCGGGTGGGCGGCGGGCAGGTGCCAGTCGGCGTGCGCGCCGGTCTCGTCGTAGTAGAGCCCCGCGTGGATCTTGAGCGGCACGCGCGCCATCCGGGCGGCGAAATCGAGGGCGCCCGGCGCCTCGTAGACCGGATTGGCGCCGAGCACGACGAGCACCTGGACGGCGCCCCGATCCATCGCCTCCGCGAGCTCCGCCAGGGTCCCGGCGCCGGTCTCCTCCGCGGGCGCCGTGTGGACCAGGGTCGCGCCGGTGTTGCCGAGGGCGCCGTTGAGGCGGTGGACCAGCGCGTGCAACTCGGGGCTCGCGGTCAGGCCGGCGGTGACGATGCCGCTTCCCCGGGCCCCGGCGAGCGCCGTCCCGGCGCTCCGCGTCCAGCGCGCGACGGGATCGTCGCCCGCAGGGGCCGCGCCGCCGGCGGCCAGGGCGAGCAGGTCCCGGGCGAGGTCCTCCAGCCGGCCGGCCGGGACCACGAGGCCGCGATCCGCCTTGGCGCTGGTCAGCGTCGGGGTCGGCGCCGCCGCGTGCAGGGTGAGGAGGCGGCCCTCCGCGTAGGCCGCGCGCCGCGCCTCGCTCCAGCGCCGCGACAGGCCGACCTGGCCGGGCCCGAGGTCCAGAAAATCGCCGTCCAGCGCCACGATGGTGCGGGCGCGGCCGAAATCCGGGATCGTCTCCAGCGGCCGGCCGTAGGCCTGGCGGGCGCCCTCGTAGATCCCGGCGCGCCCCGCCCCGGCGCCGGTGTACCAGCGCGAAGCCGGGTAGGCGGCCCGCAGCCGCGCGATCTGGGCCGCCACGCCCGGCGACGTCACCGGGCCGGTGAGCAGGGCGAGGCCCTCGCCGCGGCCCGCGCGCCAGCCCGGCATCCGCGTCTGCAGGTCCGCCCGGAACGCCGCCCAGGAACTCGGCCGGCCGAGATGCTGCACCGCCTGGGAGCGGAACGGGTCGTAGAGCCCGAGGACCGAGGCCTGGGCCAGCACGTCCGTGCCGCCGCGGCTCCAGGGATGCTCGGGATTGCCCTCGATCTTCAGGGGGCGGCCGTTGCGGGTGGTGACCAGGATGCCGTTGCCGAAGCCGTCGAACAGGGCCGAGGAGGCGTAGGACAGGTCCGTGCCCGGCACGATCCGCTCGGGCTGGTTGACGTAGGGCACCTCGTAGTCGCGGCCGCCTCCGCCGCCGCAGGCGGTGAGGCCGCCCAGCGCGAAGGACGCGGCCATGAGCTTCAGGAAGCCGCGCCGCTCCGGGGCGGCGGCGAGCCGGGACGCCGACGGGAACTCGGCCGCCAGATAGGCGCGGAACTCCGGGCTGTCGGCCACGGCGTCGAGGCTGCGCCAGAAGCGCGGCCCGTCGCCGCCGGCGAGTTTCTCGCGCAGGGCCGCGATGTCGGGGGCGCCGGTCATCGGTGGCAGATCCCGCATTCGGTCAGCCGCTCCCCGCCGCGGATATGGTACTGGGCCACGAGCTTCGGGCCCAGGGTCGCCTGGTCGGACGGCGGCTTCCAGGTCATGTTCCAGACCTGATCCGGCGTGCGGACGTATTTCTCCGGGGCCCGGTGGCAGTCGAGGCAGAACTGCATCTCGAAGGCGTTGGCCCGGTAGGTCATCTGCATCGACGTGACGTCGCCGTGGCAGGTCGAGCAGCCGATCCCCTTCGTCACGTGGACCGAGTGGTTGTAGTAGACGTATTGCGGCAGCTTGTTCAGCCGCTTCCACTCCAGCGGCTTGTCCTGCGCGTAGCTGTCGCGCACCGGCTTGAGCATCTCGGAGCCGGTCCAGATCTGCGAGTGGCAGGTCATGCAGGTGTGAGTCGGCGGGATCCCGGCGGTGGCCTCCCGGTCGACCGTGGTGTGGCAGTAGCGGCACTGGATGCCGAGCTCGCCGGAATGGTGCTTGTGGCTGAACGGCAGCGGCTGCGCCGGCGCGATCCCGACGCCCGTGACGTAGTTCGAGCGCACGATCCCGGCCGCCAGGACCGGGAGACCCACCAGGCAGGCGACGCCGGTCATCAGGGCGAGGCGGTAGAGCGCGTCGGCCCCGGGAGTGAACAGCTGCGCCATCAGGCCGGCCCGCGCCTGGCGACGGCCGTGAGATGGCGCTCGGTCGTCTCAGCCCCTCGCCGCAAGCCTCGCCTCACCCTCTGGTCCCGGTCGACATCGTGCGGCGCGCCGGACGCCCGCGCGAAGGGAACCGGGGCGCCCGCGGCGCCGCGGGCCCGAGCCTCGCGGAACCGAGCCCCGGCGGCGCCGCGCCCCATCGTGCCCGATGGTTTTAACGCTGGAGCGCTTCCAAACCAGGGCCACGACCGGAAACAGGCCGGCCGACATGTCGCAGCGGCCCGCGGCAGGGCTGGCCGAGGCCCGCGGCAGGCCCCGCCACATCTGCCGCGGCACTTCCCGTGACCGGCGCTAGAGCCTATTCCCCCGCGACGGTCCCGACGCCCGATCCTGTCCGGAGACGCATGGAATCCGATCCTCTCCTCCTGACGTGGCGCGCCGCGCGGCCCCAGCACACCGTCGCGGCGGCCCTCGCGGTCGGGATCGGCGCGCCGCTCTGCGCCCTCGCGCTCCTGTGCCTGCGCGACCTGATCGCGGTCCTGCCGCGCGACGAGGCGCCGGTGCTCCCGTTCCTGCGCGTGGCGGCGCAACTCCCGGGCGGGGAACTGGTGCTCGTCCCCGGCATGCCGATGCGCCCCGCCGAGCTCGAACTCACGGCCTTCCTGTGCATCGCGGTCTGCGCCCTGGCGCTGGCGGGTGTCGGCTGGTTCGTGGCGCGCCTGTGCTTCAAGGCGCAGAACAAGGCCGGGGACGCCGTCCGCGAGGGCGTGCTGCAGGCGATCCTCGACGCGCCGGCGGGAGCCCGGGACGAGGCGCGCGGCCTCACCCGGATCGTCGGCGAGGTGCTGGCCCGGGCCGACCGCCTGCTCGCGGCCGGCATCGTCCTGCCGGCGATGACCCTCGCGGCGCTGATCCTGGCCCTCGGCTTCGCGGCGCTCGCCGCGCCCCGGCTGGTCCCCGCGGCGGTGATCGGCCTCGCGGCGATCGGCCTCGCCTACGGGCTGGTGCTCGAGCGCGCGCGCGACCGGCAGGAGCTGCGCCTGCGCTCGAGCGCGCGCGCGGAGGAGAGCCTGAACGACCTCGTCCGGCGGCTGCCCGCCGTGCGCAACCACGGGGCAGCGGCCATCGAGCGCCGGCGCATCGCCGCCCGCGTCGCCGCGATGCGGACCAATGTCGGGCGGGCCGAGGCGCGGCTGGCCTATGCCCGGGCGCCCGCCCTGGCCCTGGCGGTGATCCTGCCGGCGATCGCCGCCGGCACCGCGCTCTGGCGCTCGGGGCCGGGCCAGCCGCCCGCGGCGCCGGTGGATCCGGCCGCCCTCGTGGCGGCCGTGGGCGCCTTCGGCCTCGCCGGCTGGCTCGCCGCGATCTGCGCGCGGCTCTGGATGGTCCGCAGGTCGGTGCGCCCGCGCCTGCGCGACCTCGCCCGCACCATCGCGGCCCTGGAGGGCCGGCGGGCACGGGCCGCCCGGACCGGGGCCACCGCCCTGCCGCTGCCCCGGTCCGGGATCCTGGCCACCGAGGGCGTCGGTGCCTTCGACCCGGCCACGGGCGAGCGCCTGACCGGCGTCGACGTCGCCGTGTCGATGCCGGGCCACGTGGCGATCACGGGCAGCCGCGGCAGCGGCGCCCGCGCGCTGGCGGCGGTGCTGGCCGGGCAGGTCGAGCCGACGGCCGGTGCCGTCACCTACGCGGGTACGGACCTGCGCGACTTCGACGCCGCCGAGCGCGCCCGGCGGATCGCCTTCACGTCGGGCGAGGCGATCCTGATGGAGGGCTCCCTCCGCCAGAACCTGCTCTACGGAACCGATCCGGCGACCGCCCCCGACGACATCGCGCTGATCGGCATCAGCCGGCTCACCGGCCTCGACGGCTTCGTGTACGCCCGCGGTCTGACCGGGCGGCTCGATCCGGCCGCCCAGCCGCGGCTCGCCGCCGCGATCGTCACCGCCCGCCGGACCATGCGGGTGGCGCTGGCCGCCAAGGGCGCCGAGCGCCTCGTCGAGCCCTTCGATCCCGACCGCTACAACAACCAGGCGAGCATCGGCGAGAACATCCTGTTCGGCGAGCCGGTGGGCGGCACCTTCGCGCCCCTGCGCTTCGCCCGCCACCCCTACCTGCGGGCGGTCCTGGAGGCCGAGGGGCTGGTCCGCCCGCTCACCGAGATCGGCCTGTCGGTCGCCCGCAGCACGGTGGAGATCTTCGCCGACCTGCCCAACGACCACCCCCTGTTCGACGCCTACTCGCTGTTCCAGGCGGCCGAGCGGGGCTATTTCGAGGATCTCGTGGTGCGCCTGCCCAGCGCGGCGAGCCTGCGCCGGGGGCCGGCGGGCCAGCGCGACCGCACGCGGCTGATCGGCCTCGCGCTGCGCTACAACGAGTCCCGCCACCGCTTCGGCCTGATCGACGGCCTGTTCGAGGACCGCCTCGTGCAGGCGCGTCGGTCCTTCGCCCGGATGCTGCCGCCCCACCTCGCTGGCGCGGTGGTGTTCCACGACCCCTCGCGGGTCAATCCGGCCGCGAGCCTGGAGGAGAACCTGCTGTTCGGCCGGATCAGTCTCGGCGAGGCCAATGCCGAGCCGCGGGTGCGCGAGCTGGTGCGCCGGGTGCTGGCCGACGAGGGCCTCGAGGCCTCGGTCTACGGCCTCGGCCTCGACAGCAAGGTCGAGATCCAGCCCAGCACCGGGGCGCTGGCGGACGGCGCGATCAACGCCCGCGAGCGGGTGGCGATCGAGCTGAGCCGGTGCCTCGCCCGCGACCCCGACATCCTCGTGGTGGCGGTCGCGATGGACGAGCGCAAGGCCGAGGGCGCGCGCGAGCGGCTCGCCCAGCTGCGGCAGGCGCGGGCCGGGCGCGGCCTCATCGTCTGCCTGCCCGAGACGGGCCTCGCGGAGAGCGCCGCGCCGTTCGACGCGGTGATCGCCGTGGAGAACAGCGCCGTCGTCGCGCCCGTGCCGGCGGATCCCGAGCGGGAGCCGGCGCCGACGGCCTGAGGGTGACCGTCGGTTGTCCGGCCGCGCCGTCGCGGCGCCGGACGGACCGGACGCGCAGCCTCACGGCCGCCGCAATAATCCGTCAGGTCGCGAGGCCGCGCCCGTCCGGCAGCCATCCCGGCCGATCCAGCGCGGACGGTTCATGCCCCTGTCGACCTCGCTTCCTCTCGCCGCCGGCCTCGTTCTGCTGGCCCTCGCAGGCCCGGCCGCCGCGCAGGCGGGCAAGGCCGAGGCGCCGATTCCGGCCGCGACCCTCGCCCTGATGGCGCAGAAGGGCGTGACGGCCGCCTCGCCGGTCCTGTTCCGGGCCTACAAGAAGGAATCGGAGATCGAGGTCTGGAAGAAGGGCGCGGCGGGCTATGTCTACATCAAGACCTTCCCGATCTGCCGCTGGTCCGGCCAGCTCGGGCCGAAGCGCAGGAGCGGCGACCGGCAGACCCCGGAGGGGTTCTACGCCGTGCCCCGGCGCCAGATGAACCCGAACTCACACTACTACCTGTCCTTCGACGTCGGCTATCCCAACGCCTACGACCGGGCCCATGGCGGCACCGGCTCCGCCGTGATGGTGCACGGGATCTGCTCGTCCATGGGCTGCTTCGCCATGACCAACGGCACGGTCGGCGAGATCTACGCCATCGCCCGGGACGCGCTGAACGGCGGGCAGGCGGCCTTCCAGTTCCAGTCCTACCCGTTCCGGATGACGGCCGAGAACATGGCCCGCCACCGGACCGATCCCAACATCGCCTTCTGGCGGGACCTCAAGGCCGGCTCCGACCGGTTCGAGGTCAGCCGGGAGGAGCTGCAGGTCTCGGTGGTCGCCGGCCGCTACGCCTTCGCGCCCGCGCGGGATCCCGCCGTCGAGGCGGCCGTCACCACCCGCCGGGCGGTCGAGGAGGCACGGATGACCGCGCTCGCCGAGGCGGGCGAGCCCGCCGTCCGCACCACCTATTCCGACGGCGGCCAGAACGCCTTCTGGGCGGCCTACACGGCCCGGGGCGGGGCGGTGGGGGACATCAGCCGGCCGGAAGCCCTGGCCTTCGCCGGCCAGGAGGTGGTGGTCGTTCCGGGCCACCGCGCCCATCGCCCGGTGCCCGACACGGTCTGGGCCGGCTGGGCCGCGCCCGAGTCGGGCCTGTCGCCGCGGCAGATGGCGGGCTTCGTGCCGGTCTACGAGCGCGCGCCCGATCCGTTCGGGGCGCTGGTCGCGCCGCTCCCGACGCGGTACAGCGACGCACTCCCGTCCTGGCTGGCCGCGGGACTCGCCGGATCGGCGGCCGGACGCCCCATTCTGGCCGGATCGACGGCCGGTCTCCTGGCCGCCGCGGAGCCCCTCTGAGCATGCGAAGGCCCGTCGCGGCGGCCCGTGCGTGTGCGCGGACGCACATCACGGCCGCGTGCGGCACACCAATTCATGATACGGCAGGGGATGAGCGGTACACCTGCTCCGTCGGCCTGCCGTATTCAAAGCTACCTTCCCGGAACGGCGACGGGGTTTCGATCATAAGTGATCGGGACTGACTGTCCGCGGATTCGTGATCGCCATGTCGAACAGTTCCGAGCCGACCATCCTGGCGGCCGACCAGGACCTCGCACTCCGCTTCTGGGGCGTCCGCGGCTCGACGCCCGTCAGCGGCCCGCAATACGCCGAGTTCGGCGGCAGCACGCCCTGCATCGAGGTGCGGTGCGGCCAGCGCATGTTCATCGTCGACGCGGGCTCGGGCATCTACAACCTCGGGCAGGGTCACCGGACCGATCTGCCCCAGGAAGTCGACCTGCTGTTCAGCCATCTGCATCTCGACCACACCGCGGGTCTGCCCTTCTTCAAGCCGGCGGTCCTCGATCCCGACCGGGTCATCAACACCTACTGCGGCAACCTCGGCGGCGAATCGGCCGGGCCGACCCTCGACCGCCTGTTCGCGCCGCCGCTCTTCCCGGTTACGCTCGACAAGCTGTGCTGCACCTTTCACCACCACGGCTTCGAGGCGGGCCAGACCCTGGTCTTCCCGGACGGGACGCGGGTCGCCACGATCATGCTGAACCATCCGCAGGGCTCGGTCGGGTACCGGTTCGAGCACGGCGGCCGGCGCCTGTGCCTGATCAGCGACATCGAGCACAGCGACCCGTGGCCGGATCCGGAGCTCGCCGCCTTCGTCGCCGACGCCGACCTGATGGTCTACGACGGCATGTTCACCGACGGGGAGTATCCGACCTGCCGGGGCTGGGGGCACTCGACCTGGCAGAAGGGCGTGGAGCTCGCCCGGAACGCGGGCGTCAAGGCGCTCGGGATCATCCACCTGCACCCGGCCCATTCCGACACGGCGCTGCGCGACATGGAGGCCGACCTCCAGGCCGAGATGCCGACGGCGTTCATCGCGCGCGAGCGGCAGAGCCTGATCGTGGGCGCGCCGCGGGCGGTGAGCGGCCGGCCGAGCGGACGCCCGGCCGTGGCGCGGGAGATGCGCCGCCGGATCAAGGTTGCCTGAGGCGCGGAGTCAGGCGGAGCGCCGCCTGCGGGTCCGGCTGTACCGGGCCCAGGTGAACAGAACGAACAGCGCGACGCCGATGATCAGGATGCTCCAGCCGTAGTTGCTGACGAGCTGCGCGTCGATCGGGTGGCCGACATACCCGAGCGCCACCAGCAGACCGAACACCGCGATCGCCGCGGAAACGAGCATCCCTACAATCATCGAAGTCCCCGGCGCGTCCCATCCGCGCGATTCGGCAGGGCCGTATGGTGGGGAAGAATGCACGGCGGCCGCACCCGTTCCAGCGCTGTGACCAGCGTCGCGCCGGCGGCGCTCGGGCCTCCGGCAGCGGTCATCCGCGCCGCGCTGTTCACCGGAATGGCGCGGCGGTGCATTCGGCGGCTCCCATCGCGCCGAAGTTAGGCTAAGTAGGCCGCCTGACGGCGCCCCGGGGCGCGCGAGGAGCTCGAGACCACGGCGATGAGCGGCCAAGACAACACGACGGCGTCCGCGACGGCGCACACCAGTCCGCAGACGCGTTCCGTCGCCGCGCCGGGTCCCCTGCGCCCCCAGGACCAGCTCGTGACGATCTACGGCGGTTCCGGCTTCCTGGGCCGGCACGTGGTGCGGGCGCTGGCGAAGCGCGGCTACCGGATCCGCGTCGCGGTGCGCCGGCCGGACCTCGCGCTGTTCCTGCAGCCGCTGGGGAAGGTCAACCAGATCGTCGCCGTCCAGGCGAACCTGCGCTACCCGGATTCGGTCGCCCGAGCCGCCGAGCGGTCGGACGTGCTGATCAACCTCGTCGGCATCCTGCAGGAGACAGGCTCCCAGAGCTTCGCACGGCTGCAGGTCGACGGGGCCGAGGCGATCGCCCGCGCCGCGGCGCGCCAGGGCGCCCGGATGATCCAGGTCTCGGCGATCGGCGCCGATCCGGCCTCGCCGTCGCTCTACGCGCGCACCAAGGCGGAGGGTGAGGCACGGGTCTTCGCCGCCTGCCCGGACGCGGTCGTGTTCCGGCCCTCGCTGATCTTCGGGCCCGGCGACAGCTTCTTCAACCGCTTCGCCGGCCTCGCCCGGGCGCTCCCGGTCCTGCCGCTGGCCGGCGGCCAGTCGCGCTTCCAGCCGGCCTTCGTGGGCGACGTCGCCGAGGCGATCGCCCGCGCGGTCGACGGCACCGTCGCGCCCGGCAAGGTCTACGAACTCGGCGGCCCGGAGGTGGGCACGCTCGAGCACTTCGTGCGCTACATGCTGAAGACGATCCGGCGGAAGCGGGTGGTCGTGGACCTGCCCGTGCCGGCGGCCAAGCTCCAGGCACGCATGCTGGAGATCGCCGACACCCTGACCTTCGGCCTCCTGCCGGACTCGCTGAAGCTGACCCGCGATCAGGTCACCCTGCTCCAGAACGACAACGTCGTCTCGGAGGCCGCCAAGGCCGAGGGCAGGACCTTCGAGGGGATCGGGATCACGCCGACCGCCGCCGAGGCCGTGGTGCCGGGCTATCTCTGGACCTTCCGCAAGGCCGGCCAGTTCGCCACCGATCGGGACGAGGAGTACCTGTCGGAGGTGCCCGACACGATGGCGTCGCAGCCCCTGGCGGCCGGCTCGCAGCACCGACCGAAGACCGCCTCCGGCCCGGCGATCGGCGCCGATGCCGGCAGCTCGCCGGGCGCCGGACAGGGCAGCATGGGCGTGCGCTGGGGAACCCGGAACCCGGGCTAGGTGACGGCCCGCGCCCGGATCGCGCCGTGAGCGCGCCCTCTCCCCACGCGGCCGGCGGCCCCGCCGCGCGGCGCATCCTCGTCACCGGGGCGGCGGGCTTCGTGGGCGGCCACGTGCTGCCGCTCCTGGCGGGGTCGACGGCGCGGGCGGGCGACTGCGTGGCCGGGATCGGGCGGGGGCGGTCGCCGCGCCTGCCGGAGGGGGTCACCTACGCGGCGATCGACCTCCTCGACGAGGCCGCGCTCGGCGGCTTCGTGGCGCGGTTCCGGCCGACCGCGATCCTCCACCTGGCGGGCCTCGCCTCGGTGGCGGATTCCGCGAGCGGTCCGGGCCAGACGTGGCGGGTCAACGTCAACGGCCTGATGAACCTCGTGGCCGCGGTGGAGGCGGTGCCGGGCTGCACCTTCTTCTTCGTCAGCTCCGGCGAAGTCTACGGCAGCGCCTTCCTGGCGGGCCACGCCCTGAGCGAGGCGGTCGAGCCGCTGCCGCGCAACACCTACGCGCGGTCGAAATGGGTGGGCGAGCAGCTGCTCCGCGACCTGCTGCCCCGGATCGGCGTGAAGCTCGTCGTGCTGCGGCCGTTCAACCATATCGGCCCCGGCCAGGACGAGCGCTTCGTCGTGGCCTCCTTCGCGGGCCAGATCGCCCGGATCGAGGCCGGCCTCGTGCCGCCGTGCCTGGAGGTCGGCAATCTCTCCTCCTACCGCGACTTCCTCGACGTCGCCGACGTGGCGAACGCCTATGCCGACCTGATCGGCCGGGCGGACTCCCTGGCGGACGGGAGCGTCTTCAATATCAGCTCGGGCCAGCCGCGGACGATCGCCAGCGTCCTCGAGGATCTGCGCGCCCGCGCCCGGGTCCCGTTCGAGATCCGCGTCGCCCCGGAGCGGGTGCGGCCGACCGAGATTCCCCTGGCCGCGGGCGATGCCGGCCGCCTCCACGCCGCCACCGGCTGGCAGCCGCGGGTCTCGTGGGACGCGGCCCTGACCCGGGTTCTGGACGACGCGCGGGCGCGCTTGGCGGACGCGCAGGGGTCCAGTTGAGGCGGGAGGTCTCGCACCGAAGCGGCGCTCACCGCTCCGCGACGGCGATCAGCGCGGTGGAGGGGATCGGCAGGACGGGCCGGCCGCCCGCCACGCGCCGCGCCTCCGCGGTCACCGCGGCCCGGTCGTCCGCACTCAGGTCGACCCAGTCCGGCGACAGGCCGAACACCGTGTCGGGGTCGTCCAGCAGGGCGACGTCGAGGGCGTAGTCGAAGGTCACGCGTTCGATCCGGGGCGGTCCATACCCGGCCGCGACCATCTCCCGGGTGAACCCGGCCGGATCGCCGAGCACCCGCACCCCTTCGGGCATCGCCCGGCTCTCGCGCTCGGGGAACAGCCGGCGGCGGATCTCGCCGAGCAGCAGGAACGTCG
The DNA here is from genome assembly GCF_000974725.1 of Methylobacterium sp. ME121. Lineage (NCBI taxonomy): Bacteria > Pseudomonadati > Pseudomonadota > Alphaproteobacteria > Hyphomicrobiales > Methylobacteriaceae > Methylobacterium > Methylobacterium sp. ME121. The sequence continues at coordinate 112,773 of NZ_BBUX01000009.1, read as the reverse complement.
CCGCGCCCTGATCCTGCCACGTCGCGACGATGCCCCAGCCCCCGGGCCGCGTCACGCGCGCCATCTCGGCGAGCCCCTTCCGCCAGTCGGGGAACATGATCACCCCGAAGATCGAGAACACCGCGTCGAAGCCGCCGTCGGGAAGGGCGAGCGCCTGGCCGTCCATGACCCGCGCCTCGACATTGGCCGAGCCCGCCCCGGCGACGCGCGCGACCATGCCCGGCGAGAAGTCGACCGCCAGGACCTGCGCCCCCGTCCGCGCCGCGGCCAGCGCGAGGGCGCCGGTGCCGGCCGCGACGTCGAGGACGCGGCTGCTTTCGGTCAGCGGCACTCGCGCGAGCGCCGCCTCGGCGAAGCGCGCCGTGAACGGGTGGGCGGTCGTCGCGTAGTGCTCGGCGACCTTGTCCCACCGATCCGGGTTCTCGAACTCGCGCATCGCCACGACCCTCGCCATCACGCAACTTGATAAGTATCGTGATGGCGCGCGGTTGCCAATCCCGAGTTCGGTGTGATGGATCGACGGGTGCGCACCGACAGCCGCCTCTCCCGAACGCTCCATGTGCTGCTTCACATGGCGCGCCACGACGGACCGATGACGTCCGAGGCGATCGGGCGGATGCTCGGGACGAACCCCGTGGTCGTCCGCCGCACGATGGCCGGGCTCCGGAACGCGGGCTACGTGAAATCGGAGAAGGGGCACGGCGGCGGATGGACCATCGCGGCGGACCTGAGCGCGGTCTCGTTGCTCGACGTCCACCGCGCGGTCGGCGGTCCGCGCATCTTCGCGATCGGCAGCGATCGCGCGAACCCGGCCTGCGCCGTCGAGAAGGTCGTCAACGAGGCGGTCGAGGACACGCTGCGCGAGGCTGAGGCCCTCCTGGTCGCGCGGCTCGGTTCCGTCAGCCTCGCCGAACTCGCGCGGAGCTTCGACGCCCGGTGTCGGCCCGGGGGGCCGTCGGACGCCTCGAGCTGCGCGTGACGCCGGGCGCGACGCCGGGCCCGGCGTCGCGCCGATAAGCAGCCTCATGAAACTGCTTCATCGAAGCTCTGCTCCGGCTCTCCGGCCGCTCATCCATGATCCGTGCCCCCTGGTCGGCGCCCGGACGATGCCCGAGGCACGCCGCGCGACCGGGATCGCGGTCCGGATCGGGGACCGGATCGCGCCGGGCGGTTGCCGCGCCGACGGCCAGACGCCATGCTCCGCGTCGACGCGGACCAGCACGAGATGATCGGCCATGGGCCTTCTGGACGGATTGCTCGGACACGGCTCGGCCGTCGACGCGGCCTCCCTGGAGCGCCGGCTCGCCGGCATCCTGATCGAGGGCGAGACGGCGCGGCTCGCCTTCAAGATCATCCGGGACGTGTTCGTGTTCACCGAGCGCCGCGTCATCCTGATCGACGTCCAGGGCGTGACCGGCAGCAAGGTCGAGTTCCTGTCGGTGCCGTACCGCGCGATCGTGCGCTTCTCGGTCGAGACCGCCGGCACGTTCGACCTCGACGCCGAGTTGAAGATCTGGGTCTCGGGGGCGGCGGAGCCGATCCAGCGGACCTTGAAGAAGGGCGCGGATGTCCGGGGTATCCAGCGGGCGCTCGCCGAGGGCGTGCTGCGCTAGCCCGGGACACGGCACGCGCCGGCAGGCGACGGCCCGCCTACCGGACCACGCCCCTGGTCCGCAGCGCGTCGCGCGCGTCCTCCAGATACTCCAGCTGCTCCGCCAGGATCTCGGCGCTCGAATCCCCGAGGCCCGGCGGCATCCGCCGCACCGGCAGCCGGCGCCCGTCGAGCCGGTAGGGCGGGGCGATGACGTGGGCGTTCTCCGACGCCGCGACCACCAGCCCGGCCTCCCGGGCGCGGTCGCAGGTGAGCGCCTCGCGCAGGCCCATCACCTCGCCGCAGGGGATGCCCGCGGCCCTGAGCCGCGCGATCAGCGGCGCGCGCTCCCACTTGGCGAGCTCGGCCTCCAGCACCGGGATGAAGGCGGCGCGGTTGCGCGACCGGTCGAGATTGCTGGCGAAGCGCGGGTCGGCGACCCAGTCCGGGCGCTCCAGCACCTGCTCGCAGAAGCGGCGGTACTGCCCGTTGTTGCCGACCGTGATCACCACCGGCCCGTCGCCGGCCTCGAACACCCCGTAGGGTACGATCGACGGGTGGGCGTTGCCGTAGCGGGGCGGATCGATCCCGCGGGCGAGCGCCTCGAGGCCGTAATAGGAGGTCAGCGCCACGCCGCAGTCGAACAGGGCGAGGTCGACGGTCCGCCCGCGCCCGGTCCGCTCCCGCTGGTACAGGGCCGCCAGCACGGCCTGGGCGGCGAACTGGCCGGTGAACAGGTCGACCGCCGCGACCCCGAACTTGAGCGGCGGTCCCCCGGCCTCGCCGTTGAGGGCCATCACGCCGGATTCGCCCTGGACCACGAGATCGTAGCCGGGCCGGCCGGCCTCCGAGCCGTCGGAGCTGTAGCCGGCGATCGAGCAGTAGATCAGGCCGGGATTCTCCGCCGCGAGCGCCGCGTAGCCGAGGCCGAGCTTCTCGGCCCCGCCGGTCTTGAAGTTCTGGACCAGCACGTCGCTGTCGCGGGCCAGAGCCTTCACGATCGCCAGGCCGTCCGGCGTGGCGAGGTCGACGCCGATCGAGCGCTTGTTGCGGTTCACGCTGTCGAAATACGAGGTGTTACCGGGGCTCGTCGGCACGCCCCAGTCGCGGGTGTCGTCGCCGCGCTCCGGGTGCTCGACCTTGATCACGTCGGCGCCGAGATCGCCCAGCACCTGCGCGCACCAGGGTCCGGCCAGGACCCGGGACAGGTCGAGGACGCGGATTCCGGCGAGCGGCAGGTCGGCAACGGCATCCATCGCGAAAGTCCTCAGGCTCCCATGACGCCGTCGAGACTGCGCACGGCGTCGATCAGTTTCGGGCGCGCCACCTCCAGGAGGAAGCGCGCGTCGGTGATGACGGTGGGGGCACCGCAATTGACCGCCATGGGCGGCAGGCCGCCGCCGGGATGGAACCCCACCGCGATGGCGCAGACCGTCTCCTGCCACTCGCCGAACGAGGTGCAGCAGCCGAGGTCCCGGTGCTCCTCCACCGCCCGGTCGAGGCCGGCGCGCAGCGCCGGCCAGGCCACGGGATCGAGCGCCTTCAGGTCCTCGTAGATGCCCGCGCGCTCCCGGTCCGGGCAGACCGCCACGTAGGCGCGGCCCATGGCGCTGCGGGCGAGCGAGATGCGCGAGCCGGTGTCAAGGTTGAGCGAGATCGCCGCTGGGCCGCGCTGGCACTCGACGTAGCGCATGCTGAGCCGGTCGCGCACCCCGAGCCCCACCGAGGCGTTGGCCGCCTCCGCGACCGCGCGCAGCACCGGCCGGGCGATGGCGCGGACGTCGAGACCGCCCAGGGCGGCCGAGCTCAGCGCGATGGTGGCGGTGCCGAGGCGGTACCGGCCGAGCTCGGGCATGTGCTGCAGGTAGCCGAGCTTGGTCAGCGTGTAGGTCAGCCGCGACACGGTGGAGCGCGGCAGCCCGCAGGCCTCCGCGATGTCGTGGTTGGCGAGGCTCGTGCGCCCCGGGCCGAAGCAGGCGAGCACCGACAGTCCCCGGGCGAGCGCCGTAACGAAGTGCCGGTCCTCCTTCGCGCCGGACCCGCCTGCGTCGGACCCGCCAGCGTCGGGCTCGGCGCCGTCGGATCCGGTGCGCAGGCCCGCATCCGCCTCCATCGGCCCGCTCATCGGCGCAGGAACGCCGCGAAGGCCGCCTGCGCCGCCGGACCGCGGCGGAGGGCGTGAAAGACCTCCGCCTCCGCGTCGAGGGCGCGGGCGACGCTGTCGTCGTGGCCGCGGCGCAGGGCCTGCTTGGTGGCGGCGATCGAGACCCGGGGCAGGGCGGCGAGCGCGCGCGCCTTGGTCAGAGCGGTCTCCAGGGCCGTCCCGGCCGGGACGGCGGCGTTGATCAGGCCGGCCGCGGCGGCGTCCGCGGCCGTGAAGGGCTCGCCGAGCATCAGCAGCTCGGCGGCGCGCTTCGATCCCGCCACCAGGGCCAGCAGGTAACTCGACCCGCCCTCCGGACTGAGGCCCAGGGCCGTGAACGGCAGGCGGAACCGCGCCCCGTCCCCCGCGTAGGCGAGGTCGCAGTGGAGCAGCAGCGTCGTGCCGATGCCGACCGCGTGGCCCTCCACGGCGGCCACGACCGGGAGCGGGCAGGCGCGCAGGGCCTTGAGGAAGGTCAGGCCGGGGCTGGCGCCCGCGGTCTCGACGTCCTGGAAATCCTTGAGATCGTTGCCGGCGGTGAAGCAGCCGCCCGCGCCGGTGAAGACGAGGGCGCGCACCTCCGCGTCCCTTCCCGCCGTGTCCAGGGCGTCGGTCAGGCCCGCGTAGGTCGCCCGGTCGAGGGCGTTGCGTCGCTCCGGCCGGTCGATCGTGACGAGCCGGATCCCGGGCTCCGGATCGGCGACGCGGACGCTCACGGGGCGACCCCGCCGGCGCGGTCCGCCGCGTAGTCCGCCGCGCTGCCGGCCGTCCGCGCCCGCGCCGCCGCGTATTCCCGGGCGAGGCGGGCGACGAGGTCGGCGGTCGCCGGCGCGTCCGCGATGGTGCCGACGCCCTGGCCGGCGCCCCAGACGTCCCGCCACGCCTTCACGCTGCCGCTGCCGAAATTCATCGCGGTCTTGTCGCGCGCCGGCAGCGCCTCGGGATCGAGCCCGGCGGCGCGGATGCTCGGCGTGAGGTAGTTGCCCGGCACGCCCGTGAAGTAGGGGGTGTAGAGGATGTCGGCGGCCGCGCTGCCGGCGATCATGTCCTTGTAGGCCACCGCCGCGTTCGCCTCCCGGGTGGCGATGAAGCGGGTGCCCATGTAGGCGAGGTCGGCGCCCATGGCCTGGGCCGCCAGGATCGCCGAGCCCGAGGTGATCGCCCCCGACAGGATCAGCGGACCGTCGTAGAACCGCCGGATCTCGCCGACGAGGGCGAAGGGGCTCAGCGTGCCGGCGTGGCCCCCGGCCCCGGCGCAGACCAGGATCAGCCCGTCGACGCCGGCCTCCAGGGCCTTCTCGGCGTGGCGCACGGTGGTGATGTCGTGGAACACCACCCCGCCATAGGCGTGCACCGGGCGGATCACGGCGTCCGGCGCCCGCAGCGACGTGATGATGATCGGCACCCGGTGCCGGACGCAGGCCTCGACATCCTGGGCCAGCCGGTCGTTGGAGGCGTGGACGATCTGGTTCACCGCGAACGGCGCGATCCGCCGCGACGGGTCCGCGGCGCGGGCCTGCGCGAGCGTCTGCGTGATCCGCGAGAGCCACTCGTCGAGGAGCTCGGCCGGTCGGGCGTTCAGCGCGGGGAAGGAACCGACCACGCCGGACAGGCACTGGGCGATGACCAGCTCCGGGCCGGACACGATGAACATCGGGGCGCAGATCACCGGCAGGGCGAGCCGGCCGCGCAGGATCTCGGGCAGGCGCCCGCCCGGGTCTCGCTCGGGACCGTCGCTCACCGCCCGCTCCCGGCCGCCAGAACCGGCGCCGGACAGGCGCCCCCGGGCCGCTCGTCCCGATCCTTGCCGCGCACCGCGATCCTCCCCCTGCCTCCCGGCAGCCCGGCTTTCGCGCGCCGGGCGGCGTCCGCAACCGAGTCTCGTCCAGGGCCGTTGTGATGCCACGGCCCCGGGCCCTGGGTCAAACGGCCGAGCCGCGGAGTTTCTGCACTGCGGAACGGTCGGCGACCCGGAGAGAACCGGTGCCGCCCGTCCTTGACGCTGGCGATCACTCGGACCAACATCCCGCCGAATTGCGAACGTTCATTCTGCATTGCAGAACATCAGGGAGCATCGGGTGGTTCGTCAGGAGGTCCATGGCGGGGTGGCGGTGCTCACGCTCGCCAACCCGCCGGTCAACGCGCTGGGCGCCGCGCTGCGGGCGGCCCTCGACGAGGCCCTGACGCAGGTCATCGCGGACGTGTCGGTCCGCGCCGTCGTGCTGGCCGCCGAGGGCAAGGTGTTCGTCGGCGGCGCCGACATCGGCGAGTTCGGCAAGCCGCAGCGCCCGCCGAGCCTTCCCGACATCCTGGACCGGCTCGATGCTAGCCCGAAGCCCGTGGTGGCGGCGATCGGCGGCGCGGCCCTCGGCGGCGGCCTGGAGCTGGCGATGGCCTGCCACGGCCGCGTCGCGGCCCCGTCGGCCAGGATCGGCCTGCCGGAGATCAAGCTCGGGATCATCCCGGGCGCCGGGGGCACGCAGCGCCTGCCGCGCCTGATCGGGCCCGACGCCGCCTTCCCGATGATGCTCACCGGCGAGCCGGTTTCCGCCGAGAAGGCGGCGGCGCTCGGCATCGTCGATGCCGTGGTGCTGGGCGACCTCGTGGCGGAGGCCCGGACCCGCGCCCTGGAACTCGCCGATGCGGGGACGCTGCCGCGGGCGCGCGACCGCTCCGGCAAGCTCACGCCCGAGGCCCGGGAGCGGTTCGAGGCGCAGGCCGCCGAGGCGGTGAAGCGCGATCCCGACGCCACCAACGTCCACGCCCTGGCGCGGGCGGTGCGCGCCGGCCTGGAGCAGGACTTCGACGCCGCATTGGCGGTGGAGCGGGCCGAGTTCCGCGCCCTGGTGGAGGATCCGCGCTCGAAGGCCCTGCGCTACGCCTTCTTCGCCGAGCGCGAGGCCGCCCGGGTGCCCGGCCTGCCGAAGGACACGCCGCGCCGCCCCATCCGCACGGCCGCCGTGATCGGTGCCGGCACGATGGGGGGCGGCATCGCCATGTGCTTCGCCAATGCCGGCATCCCGGTGACGGTGATCGAGACGGAGGAGGGCGCCCTGACGCGCGGCCTCGACCGGGTGAAGGCGCTCTACGCCGGCTCGGCGAAGCGGGGCTCGATCACCGAGGCCCAGCGCGAGGAGCGGGTCGGCCGGATCACCGGCGCGATCGGTCTGGAGCACGCCAGGGAGGCCGACATCGTCGTCGAGGCGGCCTTCGAAGATATGGGCGTCAAGCGCGGGATCTTTTCCGAGCTCGATCAGATCGCCAAGCCCGGCGCGATCCTGGCCACCAACACCTCCTATCTCGACGTGAACGCCATCGCGGCGGTCACGAACCGGCCGCAGGACGTGCTCGGCCTGCACTTCTTCAGCCCGGCCAACGTCATGCGCCTCGTCGAGGTGGTCCGGGCCGAGAAGACCGCGCCGGAGGTGCTCGCCACCGCCCTCGACCTGGGCAAGCGCCTCAACAAGCTTCCGGTCGCGGTGGGGGTCTGCTTCGGCTTCGTGGGCAACCGCATGCTGGAGCGTCGCAGCCGGGCCGGCGAGCGCCTGCTGCTCGAGGGCGCGCTGCCCCACGAGGTCGATGCGGCGGTCACCGGCTTCGGCTTCCGGATGGGGCCCTTCGCCATGGGCGATCTCGCGGGGCTCGATATCGGCTGGCGCTCGCGCAAGGATTTCGGCGGGCGGGCCCCCGTCGCCGACTCGCTCGCCGAGCAGGGCCGGTTCGGCCAGAAGACCGGCCGCGGCTTCTACCTGTACCCGGACGGTGCCCGCACCGGCACGCGCGATCCCGAGGTCGAGGCGCTGATCGCGCGGGTCGCCGCCGAGCACGGCGTTGCCCGCCGCAGCTTCACGGCCGACGCGATCGTCGCGCGGCTGATGTACCCGATGGTCAACGAGGGCGCGCGGATCCTGGAGGAGGGCATCGCGGCCCGGCCCGGCGACATCGATACGATCTGGATCAACGGCTACAACTGGCCGGCCTGGCGCGGCGGCCCGATGCACTGGGCCGACACGGTGGGTCTCAAGACGATCGCCGAGGCGCTGACCCGCTTCGCGGCCGAGACCGGCGACGACAGCCAGGAGCCGGCGCCGCTCCTGAAGCGCCTCGCCGCCGAGGGCGGCAGCTTCGCCGGCCTGAAGAACGCCTGAGCGGGAGGGAGATCATGACCGACGCGGTGATCGTCGCGACCGCCCGCACGCCCATCGGCAAGGCCCATCGCGGCGCCCTGAACCTCACCCGCGGCGCCGACCTCGCCGCCCACGCGATCCGTGGCGCCCTGGACCGGGCGCGCCTGGAACCCGAGGCGGTCGAGGAGGTGGTGCTCGGCTGCGGCTATCCGGAGAACGCCACGGGCGGCAACGTCGCCCGCCACGCGGCCCTGGTCGCGGGGATCCCGGTCGAGTCGGCCGGCGTCACCGTCTCGCGCTTCTGCGCCTCGGGGCTGGAGGCGATCGCCAGCGCGGCCCGGCGGATCGTCCTCGACGGCGTGCCGGTGGCGGTGGCCGGCGGCGTCGAGTCGATCAGCCTCGTCCAGCCGAAGGTCCAGCGGGAGTTGACCCGCAACGCGTGGCTGGAGGCCCACCTGCCGGCGATCTACATGCCGATGATCGAGACCGCCGACATCGTGGCGGAACGCTACGGCATCTCCCGGGAGGCGCAGGACCAATTCGCACTGGAGAGCCAGCGCCGCACAGCCGAGGCCCAGGCGCGCGGCCTCTTCGACGACGAGATCGTCCCGATGAGCGCCGTGATGGCGGTGACCGACAAGGCCACCGGCGAGACCCGGGAGGTCGAGACCCGGCTCGCCAAGGACGAGGGCAACCGGCCGGACACCACCCTCGAAGGGCTCGCGAAGCTCAAACCCGTGCGCGGGGAGGTGGCCTTCATCACGGCGGGCAATGCCAGCCAGCTCTCGGACGGAGCCTCGGCCAGCGTGCTGATGTCGGCCGACGAGGCGGCGCGGCGGGGCCTGACGCCGCTCGGCACCTTCCGGGGCTTCGCCTCGGCGGGCTGCGGCCCGGACGAGATGGGCATCGGCCCGGTCTTCGCGGTGCCGCGGCTCCTGGAGCGGCAGGGCCTGCGCGTCTCCGACATCGACCTGTGGGAGCTGAACGAGGCCTTCGCGTCCCAGTCGGTCTTCTGCCGCGACAGGCTCGGGATCGACCCTTCGAGGGTCAACGTCAACGGCGGCGCCATCGCGGTCGGCCACCCGTTCGGCATGTCGGGGGCCCGGCTCGTGGGCCACGCGCTGCTGGAGGGCCGCCGCCGCGGCGCGCGCTACGCCGTGGTGACCATGTGCGTCGCCGGCGGCCAGGGCTGCGCCGGCCTGTTCGAGATCGGAGGCTGACGATGGATCTCCGCTTCACGTCCGAAGAGATCGCGTTCCGCGACGAGGTCCGCACCTTCTGCCGGACGGAGATCCCCGCCGAGATCCGCAGGAAGGTCTCGGAGGGGCGCAGCCTCACCAAGGACGATTACGTCACGAGCCAGCGGATCCTCAACGCCAAGGGCTGGGCGGTGCCGCACTGGCCGCAGGAATGGGGCGGCCGGGATTGGACCCCGATCCAGCGCTACATCTACACCGAGGAGCTGTTCCAGGCGGCCGTGCCGCTGCCGCAGCAGTTCAACTGCTACATGTTCGGCCCGGTGCTGGCGACCTTCGGCCGGCAGGATCAGAAGGAACGCTTCCTGCCGCGCGCCGCCAATCTCGACGATTGGTGGTGCCAGGGCTTCTCGGAGCCCGGCGCCGGCTCGGACCTCGCCTCGCTCAAGACCAAGGCGGTGCGCGACGGCGACCACTACGTCGTGGACGGCCAGAAGACCTGGACGACGCTCGGCCAGCACGCCGACTGGATCTTCTGCCTGGTGCGAACCGACTTCGAGGCCAAGAAGCAGCGCGGCATCTCCTTCCTCCTCATCGACATGAAGACGGCCGGGATCACCGTGCGGCCGATCCTGACGTTGGAGGGCCGGCACGAGGTCAACGAGGTCTTCTTCGACGCCGTGCGCGTGCCCGTCGAGAACCTCGTGGGCGAGGAGAACAGGGGCTGGGACTACGCGAAATTCCTGCTCGCCAACGAGCGCACCGGCATCGCCCGGATCGGGCTCACCAAGGAGCGGATCGCCCGGATCAAGCGGCTGGCCCGCGAGATGCCGGCCGGGTCCGGGACGATGTGGGACGATCCCGCCTTCCGCGGTCGCGTCGCGGAGGTCGAGGTCGAGCTGAAGGCCCTGGAGATCACCCAGATGCGGGTGGCGGCCAAGCAGGGCCGGGCGGATTCGGTGGAGCCGGACCCCGCCTCGTCGCTCCTCAAGATCCGCGGCTCGCAGCTCCAGCAGGCGGCGACCGAGCTGCTCGTGGAGCTCGCCGGGCCCTTCGCCCTCGCGGCGCCCGCGCGCGGGGCAGGGGCCAACAACCTGCCCGGCGGCTTCGACTGGGTCGACGCCGCCGCGCCGAGCTACTTCAACAACCGCAAGGTCTCGATCTACGGCGGCTCGAACGAGATCCAGCACAACGTCATCGCCAAGGGCATTCTGGGTTTGTGAGCCATCGCCTCGTTCCAACCTCTCCCTCGTCCTGCGGGGCTGCGCGGCAGCCTCGCAGGAGGGTTCCAGGGATCGCGGCGACTTCCGGAAGCCTCCTGCGAGGCTGCCGCGCAGCTCCGGCACATCAGGATGAGGGGATCTGGTGGGACGGACCAGTGCCGGGCGCCCCCGACGATATCCGCGAGGGAACACCATGGATTTCGACCTGAACGAGGACCAGTCGCTCCTGCGCGACAGCGTCGAGCGGCTCGCCGCCGACCTCTACCCCTCGCTGGAGAGCCGGCAGGCGCGGCTCAAGGCGCCCCTCGGCTTCCCCGAGGAGGGCTGGACGGCCTTCGCCGAGCTCGGCGTCGCCGGCCTGCCCTTCTCCGAGGAGGAGGGCGGCCTCGGCGGCGGCCCGGTCGAGACCATGCTGGTCATGGAGGCGGTCGGCCGCAACCTCGTGGTCGAACCCCTGCTCGCGAGCCTCGTGCTGGGCTCGACGGCCCTCCGGCTCGGCGGCAGCGCCGCGCAGAAGGCGCGCCTCGTCCCAGGACTCGTCGCCGGCGACCTGCGCCTGACCCTCGCCCACACCGAGCGCCAGTCCCGCTACGACATCGCCGACGTGGCCACCGCGGCCCGGCGCAGCGGCGACGGGTTCGTGCTGAGCGGGGCCAAGAGCGTCGTGCCCAACGCCGACGCGGCCGGCCTGATGGTGGTCTCCGCCCGCGTCTCGGGCGAGCGGCGCGATCCCCGCGGACTCGGCCTGTTCCTGGTCCCGACGGACGCCGCCGGCGTCGCCGTCGAGGCCTATCCGACCCAGGACGGCGGCCGGGCCGCGGAGGTGTCCTTCTCGGAAGTGCAGGTCCCCGCCGACGCGGCGCTCGGCGATCCGGAGGACGGCCTGCCGCTCCTGGAGCGGGTGGTGGAGCACGGCATCGCGGCGCTCGCCGCCGAGGCGGTCGGCTCCATGGACGCGCTCCACAAGCTCACGGTCGAGTACCTCAAGACCCGCAAGCAGTTCGGCGTCAGCGTCGGCTCGTTCCAGGCCCTGCAGCACCGGGCCGTGGACATGCTGATCCAGCTGGAACAGGCGCGCTCGATGGCGCTCTACGCCGCCATGATGGTGGACACGCCGGACGCGCGGGCGCGGGCCGCGGCCCTGTCGGCCGTAAAGGTGCAGATCAACAAGGCCTGCCGCTACGTCGGCCAGGAGGCGGTCCAGCTCCACGGCGGCATCGGCATGACGCTCGAGTATGTCGGCGCCCACCACTTCAAGCGGCTCGCCATGATCGAGTACCAGCTCGGCGACACCGCCCACCACCTGCGCCGGATCACGCAGGACGAGAACGGGCTGCTGGCGGCCTGAGGACCGCGACGCGGCCTCGACGAAGGAGACTTCCGGCGCCCCGGGACGAGGGCGCCGGGATGACCGGGATCAGTTGAACAGCGAGCCGACCCCGCCCTGCACGCGGCCGAGGCCGGCCCGCGCGACGGTGTTGTTGGGGTCGATCGTCGAGGCGCGCTGGTAGTTCTCCATCGCCTCCTTGCGCTGGCCCTGCTTCTCGTAGGCGAGGCCCCGATAGGCCCAGGACGTGGCGTCCTTGGCGTTCACGTTCAGCGCGGCATTGTAGTCTTCGATCGCCTTCGCGTACTGGTTGGTCGCGATCAGGCTCTGGCCGCGGGCCGCGTAGGGCGCGGCCACGAACGGGTCGCGGTCGATGGCGGCGTCGAAATCGGCGATCGCCTGGGTGTCCTGGCCCTGCTTCTGCTTCACGAGGCCGCGGGCGTGGTAGGCCTGCGCGGATTCGGGGCTCAGGCGGATCGCGACGTTGAGGTCGTTCAGAGCCTGGTCGAGGTTGCCCTGGGCGCGCTCGACGTTGGCGCGGCCGATATAGGCCGGCCCGTAATTCGGATCGATCCCGATCGCCTTGGAGAAGTCCTGCAGTGCCGGGCCGTCGCGGCCGATCTGGCGGTTCGCGAGGGCGCGGTTGTTGTAGGCGGAGGCGGAGTTCGGATCGAGCTGGATCGCCTTGGTGAAGTCGGCGATGGCGTCGTTGAACTGGCCGGCGCGGGCGTAGGCGGCGCCGCGGGTGTTGTAGGCCGCCGCGTCGTTCGGGTTGCGCTGCACCACCTCGGTCAGGGACGCGATGTTGACGTTCGTGGCGCCGGTCGTGTCCTTCTCCAAGACCGCGTATTGCCGCGGGCCGGCCGCGCTGCCGACGGTCTCGCAGCCCGCGAGGCCGGCGGCCGAGACCAAGGCCGCGCCGATCAGTGCCGTCTTCCGTCCCAGCCGGATGCGTACGTTCATCGCCCCACTCTCCCCGAGGCGTCGCCCGCTCCGCGCGTGCCCGCCCCGCCCCTCACAGTCCAAGAACCCGCGCCCTGCGCCGGGCACACCCGAAGTCGGGGCACCGTCGCGCATCACGGTGAAGGCCGGCTTAAGAAGCGCCGCGTCGTGCCCCGGCCCCCGCCCGGTCCCGGCGGGACCGAGGCAGTGCGGGCGGACGCGATCGACAGCATTCGGAACCGACCACGGTTCCGTGGAAGCGGCGGGATGTGGCGAAGGTATGGCTCGACCGTCGCGCGGGGCCGCGGACGGCCCTCCGGCGGTCATGCGGCGGCGCTTGTGTGCCTTCGAAGCCTCAGGAACCGGTCGGGCCGGCCCCGAGGCGGGTGACGTGACCCATCTTGCGGCCGGGGCGCGCTTCGCCCTTGCCGTAGAGGTGCAGGTGGGCGCCGGGCTCGGCCAGCAGGGCGTGCCAGTCGTCGGCCTGGGCGCCGATCAGGTTGCGCATCTCGACGGGGAGGCCGCCGACCCGGCCCGGATCGCCCAGCGGCCAGCCGCAGACGGCCCGGACGTGCTGGGCGAACTGCGAGGTCAGCGCCCCCTCGCTGGTCCAGTGGCCGGAATTGTGGACCCGGGGCGCGATCTCGTTGACCACGAGCCGCTCAGCCCCGTCCTCGCGGACGAGGAACATCTCGACGGCCAGCACGCCGACGTAGTCGAGGGCGTCGGCGATCCGCCGGGCGATCTCGACGGCGGCGCGGCCCGTCTCGGCGGACACGCCGGGCGCCGGCACCCGGGTCAGCGCCAGGATGTGGTCGCGGTGTTCGTTCTCGCAGAGGTCGTAGGCCGCGAAGCTGCCGTCGCGCCCGCGCGCGCCGACCACCGAGACCTCGCGCTCGAACGGCACGAAGCCCTCCAGGATCAGCGGCGCGCCGCCGAACTCGGCGAACAGGGCGTTGCGGTCGCCCTCGGCCCGCTCGCGGAGCATGCGCTGCCCCTTGCCGTCGTAGCCGAAGCGGCGGGTCTTGAGCACGGCCGGCAGGCCGATCACCTCGATCGCCCGGTCGAGGTCGTCGGGGGTGTCCACCGCCCGGAACGGCGCCGTCGGGATGCCCAGGCCGTTGATGAACTCCTTCTCGGAGAGGCGGTCCTGCGTGGTCGAGAGCGCCCGCGCGTTCGGGTGCAGGGCGGCGTGCCGGGCCAGCACGTCGGCGGTGGCGTGCGGGATGTTCTCGAACTCGTAGGTCACGACGTCGACGCTGCGGGCGAAATCCGCCAGCGCCGCGGCGTCGTCGTAGGCCGCGCAGGTGGTCCGGGCGGCCACGTCGAAGGCGGGGCTGTCCGCGTCGGGCGCGTAGACATGCGCCTTGAGGCCGTAATCGGCCGCCGCGAGCGCGATCATGCGCCCGAGCTGGCCCCCGCCGACGATGCCGAGGGTGAAGCCGGGGCCGAGGATCTTGTCCGTCACGCGTTCTCTTCCGTCACCGGCCGTTCGGCCACCGAGGCGCTCTGGGCCGCGCGCCACGCCTCCAGGCGCTCCGCCAAGCCCGGGTCGGTCAGCGCCAGGACCGCCGCGGCGAGCAGGGCCGCGTTGACGGCCCCGGCCCGGCCGATCGCCAGGGTCCCCACCGGGATGCCGGCCGGCATCTGGACGATGGAGAGCAGGCTGTCCTGGCCGGACAGGGCCTTCGATTCGACCGGCACGCCGAAGACCGGCAGGCGGGTCATCGCGGCCGCCATGCCGGGCAGGTGCGCGGCGCCGCCCGCGCCCGCGATCACGACCTTGAAACCGGCCGCGACCGCGCCCTTTGCGAAGGCCACGAGCCGGTCCGGCGTGCGGTGGGCCGACACGATGCGCGCGTCGTACGGCACGCCGAGCGCGTCGAGCGTCTCGGCGGCATGACGCATGGTCGCCCAGTCGGACTGGCTGCCCATGATGATCGCGACCGGAGGAGGCGACGCCATCGTTGATCCCGGCAAAAGAGGGCGCTTACAGGCGGTGCGGGCCGGCGGCAAGGCGGGGCCCGAGGGCGTCCACCGGCATCAGGCGATGATGTCCGGCGTGAGCGCGTCCTCGATGTGGAAGATGCGGTCGCGCAGCGTGAGCTTGCGCTTCTTCAGGCGCTGGATCTGGAGCTGGTCCCCGGCGACGCTGCGCTCCAGCGCCTCGATGGCGCTGTCCAGATCCCGGTGCTCCTCGCGCAGCCGCGCCAGCTCGCCCAGGAGATCCGACTGCGCACCCTCACCCGCCTCGTCCGCCATCGTCACCTGAGAACCCGAAGACCGTTCGTCGCCCGAGAGCATGCGTCACGCTCCGGCGCCGGACAAGGCGGCGCGGTAAGCAATCATCAGACTTAGCAGCAGAAAACGCTTCGACAGGTCCGACATCCTGTGCCAATCTCGGTGTGTCGAAACGATGACAGGAGATTCGACTCATGTCGCTGCAGACGCATCTGAACCAACTCGCCCGGAAGCACGAAGCCCTCGAGCGCGAGATTCAGGAAGCGATCCACAGACCTTCGGCGAACGACCTCCACATTGCCGAGCTGAAGCGACGGAAACTCCTCCTCAAGGACGAGATCAACAAGCTCCAGGCGGGCAACGACACGTTGCACTGACGCCTGACACGTCCGATCCGATAGCGAATCCGAGCTGACGACCGCCGCACCGGGCGCCCCGGTGCGGCGGTTTTCTCATGGCGGGTCTCGCGCCGCAGCCGGACGCGGCCTTCTCGCCCGGGACCACTCCCGCGCGCCCGAGAATGGGCTACTCTGCGGGCCGCCGCCGGAGAGCGGCCCGTGAGGAAACGCCGAACCGATGACGAGAGCCAGCCTGCCGGGCCGCTACCCGGAGATCTACGAATCGGCCCGCCGCGACCCCGAGGCGTTCTGGCTCGGCGCCGCGCGGGCCCTCGACTGGGCGCGGTCGCCGGAGCGGGCCTTCGCGCCGGATTCCGGCCCCTACGGCCGATGGTTCCCGGACGGCACCCTGAACGCCTGCCACAACGCGGTGGACCGTCACGCCGACGGCGCCCGGGCGGATCAGGTGGCGATCCGCTACGACTCGCCCGTCACCGGGACCAAGCGCAGCATCACCTACCGGGTCCTGCGCGACGAGGTGGCGGTGCTGGCCGCCGTGCTCGCCGATCTCGGCGTCGGCAAGGGCGACCGGGTGATCCTGTACATGCCGATGGTGCCCGAGGCCCTGTTCGGCATGCTGGCCTGCGCGCGGCTCGGCGCGGTCCACTCGGTGGTGTTCGGCGGCTTCGCCGCCAACGAGCTGGCGGTGCGGATCGAGGACGCGGCGCCGAAGGTGGTGCTCGCCGCCTCCTGCGGGATCGAGCCGAACCGCGTGGTCGCCTACAAGCCGCTCCTCGACGCGGCGATCGCGGCCTCGCGGCACAAGCCGGAGGCCTGCCTGATCCTCCAGCGCCCGCAGGGGCCCGCGACCCTCGTCGCGGGACGGGATCGCGACTGGGCCGAGACCGTCGCGGCGGCCCGGGCGGCGGGGCGGCGTGCGGACTGCGTGCCGGTCGCCGCCACCGACCCGCTCTACATCCTCTACACCTCCGGCACGACCGGGAAGCCGAAGGGCGTCGTCCGCGACACCGGCGGCTACCTCGTCGCCCTGGCTTGGTCGATGCCGAACCTCTACGGCGTCCAGCCCGGTGAGACCTACTTCTGCGCCTCCGACATCGGCTGGGTGGTGGGCCACTCCTACATCGTCTACGCGCCGCTCCTGCACGGCTGCACCACGGTGCTGTACGAGGGAAAACCCGTCGGCACGCCCGATGCCGGCGCCTTCTGGCGGGTGGTCGCCGAGTACGGGGTGGTCTGCCTGTTCACCGCGCCGACGGCGCTGCGGGCGATCAAGAAGGAGGACTCGAAGGGCGCCCGGATCGCCGCGTACGACCTCTCGGCCTTCCGCAGCCTGTTCCTGGCGGGCGAGCGCGCCGATCCCGACTCGGTCGCCTGGGCCGAGCGCGTGCTGGACCGGCCGGTCGTCGACCATTGGTGGCAGACCGAGACCGGCTGGCCGATCGCCGGCAACCCGATGGGCCTCGGCCTCCTGCCGGTGAAGCACGGCAGCACCTGCGTGCCGATGCCGGGCTACCGGGTCGAAGTCCTGGACGAGGGCGGCAGGCCGGTTCCGGCGGGGACCATGGGCACCATCGCGATCCGCCTGCCGCTCCCGCCCGGCTGCCTCCCGACCCTGTGGGGCTCGGACGACCGGATGCGGTCGAGCTACCTCGCCACCTTCCCGGGCTACTACGACACGTCGGATGCCGGGGTGATCGACGGGGACGGCTACATCACGGTCCTGGGACGGACCGACGACATCATCAACGTCGCGGGCCACCGCCTGTCCACCGGCGGCATGGAGGCGGTGCTGGCGAGCCACCCGGACGTGGCGGAGTGCGCGGTCATCGGCATCCGCGACGCGCTGAAGGGCGAGGTCCCTTGCGGGTTCGTGGTGCTCAAGGCCGGCGTCGCCCGGCCGACCGAGACGATCGAGCGGGAACTCGTCGCGAAGGTGCGGGACGAGATCGGCCCGGTAGCGGCGTTCAAGCTGGCGCTCACCGTGCCGCGGCTGCCCAAGACCCGGTCGGGCAAGATCCTGCGGGCGACCATGAAGCGCATCGCGGACCACGAGCCCTGGACGATGCCGGCGACGATCGACGACGCGGCCGCCCTCGACGAGATCGGAGACAGTCTGAAGGACCGGGGGATCGGCGCAGCCCGGTAGGCCGCCGGGCCGCGCCGACGGAGCGTCGAGGGCTGCGGCTCGCCTCAGTCCGCGTCGGCGCCGTCGTCGTCGGGGTCGACATCGACCGTCGGCGCCGGCCGCGTCACGGCGGGCACGTAGGCACCCGAGGCGGGACCGGTGGTGACCGAGGCCGGCACGCGCCGCGCGTTCGGCTCGGACGGGATCAGAGTCGCGGTGGCGGCCACGAGGCCGGCGAGGGACCGGACGTCGTCCGGCTGACTTGGATCGCGCGAGATCAGCGTCGCCTCCTGCTTGAGGCGCAGGTTGCAGGCCTGCGAGGGCAATCCCCCCTCCGGCGTGCAGGCGTCGTGACGCGCGCAGGCCGCGTCGAGGGCGTCGATCGGCGGGAGGGGCGCGTTGTTGCCCGGCCCGCAGTAATTGCCGTGGATCAGCATCTTGGGTCCGCCGAAGGCGGCCGGCTGGGCCTGCGCCGCGCCCGCGAGGGCGGCGCAGCCGGCGGCCAGGACGAGCGGGACGGCGAGTTTGGTGAGCATCATCTGGACCTCGGGCGATCTCGCCCCCTCAGGCGGTTCGCGTCGATTGCCGCGATGCGGCGACAGGCCAGGAAACGGGCGGTCACATCCGCAAGTTCCCGCATCGCCTGCCCGCAGAGGTGCTCTGCCGCACCGCACTGGCCGCCGCGCCCGTCCTGGGCCAGAGTGGCCCTTCCACCAGGAGTTGCCGATGACCGCTCGCCTGTTCGAACCGCTGACGCTCGACGCGCTCACGCTCGAGAACCGTATCCTCGTCGCGCCGATGTGCCAGTACTCGGCGCGGGACGGCGAGGCGACCGACTGGCACATGATGCACCTCGGTCAGCTCGCCATGTCGGGGGCGGGCCTGCTGACCCTGGAGGCCACCGCGGTCTCTCCGGAGGCGCGGATCACCGCCTGGGATCTCGGCCTCTACAACGACGGCTGCGAGCGGGCGCTCGGCCGCGTGCTCGACGCCGTGCGCGAGTACGCGCCGATCCCGGTCTGCATCCAGATCGCCCATGCCGGGCGCAAGGCGTCCAGCGAGGCGCCCTGGGCCGGCGGCCAGCAGATTCCGCCGGAGCACGCCTACGGCTGGCGCACCGAGGCGCCCTCGGCGGTCGCCCACGGCGAGGGCGAGGTCCCGCCCCACGCCCTCGACGCCGCCGACCTGAAGCGCGTCCGCGACGCGTTCGTGGCCACCGCCAAGCGGGCCGTGCGCCTCGGCATCGAGGCGGTGGAGCTGCACGGCGCCCACGGCTATCTGCTGCACCAGTTCCTGTCGCCGATCGCCAACAAGCGGACGGACGCGTACGGCGGCAGCCTCGCGAACCGCATGCGCTTCCCCCTCGAGGTCTACGACGCGGTGCGCGATGTCGTGCCCGCCGGCAGCCCGGTCTGGCTGCGGGTCTCGGCCACCGACTGGGTCGAGGACGGCTGGGACCTGGACGAGACCATCGAGCTGGCCCAGGCGCTCAAGCGGGCCGGGTCGCCGGCGCTCCACGTCTCCACGGGCGGCGTCTCGCCGAAGCAGGCGATCAAGCTCGGGCCGGGCTACCAAGTGCCCTACGCCGAGCGGATCAAGGCCGAGACCGGCCTCACCACGATCGCGGTGGGGCTGATCACCGAGGCGCACCAAGCGGAGACGATCCTGCAGGAGGGCAAGGCGGACGCGATCTCGCTTGCCCGCGCCATGCTGTACGATCCGCGCTGGCCCTGGCACGCGGCGGCCGAGCTCGGCGCCCGGGTGCGCGCGCCCAGGCAGTACTGGCGCTCGCAGCCGCGGGAGTACAAGGACCTGTTCAAGGACACGGCCTTCGGCCAGCGCTGAGGGCGGCCGCCGCGCCTGGAACGGCCGGCGGCGGACGAGCCGCGGCGGGTGCTCCGTCGCCGGCCGACCGCACCGTCGTTCCGAGGGCCGCGGGCGAGCCCGCGATGGCGGTGCGGGCGTCGTCTGAGCCAGCCTGATCGCGGGATCGGGATCGAGGGCCAACCCGCCGCAGTCACGCAAGCCCGGAACCGCCCCTCAGCGCGGCAGAGCCCCGACCAGAGGCCCGAGCGGCCGGCTGATGTCCGAGCGGCCGAGATTCGGCGCGTAGAGGCTGGATACCGAGCCGTCGAGGAACAGGGCGTTGCGGCAGCCGAGATCGTCGCGGAACAGCCGCGCGAAGGCCCCGAAGGTCACCGGGCGCTCGGAGATCGCGAAGATCGCCACATGCCCGTCGCCGGGCACGCCGACGCCGTTGCGGATCTTCTGGCTCGGCCCGTCGGCGGCGATCTTCGGGTGGATCTGGCCGTCGATCACCAGCATCGGCCCGGACTGCGTGGCGAAATCCGGCCGGATCTTCGCCCGCAGATAGCGGGCCGTGTCGACCACCCCGGCGCGCTCACCCTTCACCCAGAAGATGCCGTTGGGCTTCAGGTGGAAGTTGCCCGGCCCGTCGGTCGTGGAGACGCGCTTCAGCTCGTGCCCGTCCTCGACGTAGAGGCCGACCGGCGCCTGGTCCTTGTCGTACATCCCGGCGTTCATCGCGAAGGCGAGGCGGCCGCCCTGCTTCTCGGCGAGGGTGCCGAGGGCGCCGTAGGGCTTGCCGTCGTCCTGGAGCCAGAACAGCCGCAGCCGCTGCTTCCGGAGGTCGATGGTGCAGACCGTGAAGGTCTCACCCTGGGCCTCGACCGCCCGGCAGGGCTCGGCGGCGGCCGGAGAGGCCGCCCGGGCCGGGGCCACGAGGGCGAGCAGCACGATCAACAAGGCGTGAGCCGGGCGCAGCATCATCATTCGTTCCATGCCGATCGGAAGACGCGATTTGGGGACGGCGAAGCTCGATCGGCGCGCCCTTCGCTCCGGAAAGCGGCGAATTTCGTGCCCGAGGGCGCCGGGATGAAGCTGGATGGGTCCGAATGGGTCCGAATGGGTCCGGATGCGTCTCGCGGCCGCGCCGCGGGCGGGGCTGGACCGTTTTCCCGATTCGGGCGTTCTTAGCCGCAGAGGGCGTGTTTCCACGGAGATGACGTGATGAAGGGTGCAGTGCTCGGCTCGGCCCTGCTGGCGGCGGGTGCTCTGGCCTTGGCGCCGGCCAGCGCGGACGCGCGCGGTTTCGGCGGCGGCGGCTTCCACGGCGGCGGTTTCGGCGGCGGCTTCCACGGTGGCGGTTTCGGCGGCGGCTTCCGGGGCGGCGGGTTCGGGGGATTCCGCAACGGCGGCTTCGGCGGCGGCTTCCGCGGTGTCGGTTTCCGTCCGGGCGGCTTCGGCTACGGCCGCGGCTTCTACGGGCGGGGTTACGGCTGGCGCGGCGGCTACGGCTATCGCGGCGGCTACGGCTACGGACTCGGCGGCCTGGGCCTCGGCGTCGGGCTCGGCCTCGCGGCCGGCAGCCTCTACGGCGGCTACGGATACGGCTACCCAGGCTACGGCTACGGTGGCTACTACGCCCCGGCGGCCTACGATTACGGCTACGGCGGCGGCTGCTACACGGTCCCGCGGGTGCGCTGGACGCCCTACGGCTACCGCCGGGTGCTGGTCGAGCGCTGCTACTGAGCGTCGATCGACCGCCAAAAAGAACGGGACAGGCCGCCTCCGGGCGGCCTTTTCCTTTCCTGTTCCTTGCGTGACCCGCCGCATCGTTGGACAGCTCTGCCTGGGACGCTGATACTGGTATCGGGCGGCGGGAGGCGGTGATGAGTTCAGCAACCGGGCAGGGGCCCACGGGCGTGGACGCGGTCGAGATCCGCGACGCCAGCCTCTCCGCCTTCTACCGATCGATGACGCCGCCGGAGCGGCACACCTTCTGGGCCTGCGCCGCCGGCTGGTGCCTCGACGGCATGGACTTCATGATCTACCCGCTGGTGATCGGGACGATCATGGCTCTGTGGCACGTTGATGCCGGCACGGCCGGGCTCGCCGCCACGGTGACGCTGCTGGCCTCGGCGCTCGGCGGCTGGCTCGCGGGCTTCGTCGCCGACCGGATCGGCCGGGTGCTGACCCTGCAGATCACGATCCTCTGGTTCTCGCTGTTCTCCCTGCTCTGCGCCTTCGTGCAGAACTTCGAGCAGCTCCTCATCGCGCGGGCGCTGCTCGGCCTCGGCTTCGGCGGCGAGTGGGCGGCCGGCGCGGTGCTGATCGGCGAGACGATCCGGGCCGAGTATCGCGGCCGGGCGGTGGGCTCCGTCCAGTCCGGCTGGGCGATCGGCTGGGGCCTCGCGGTCCTGTCGCAGGCGGTGCTGTTCTCGGTCCTGCCGCCCGAGACCGCGTGGCGCTGGATGTTCGCGGTGGGCGCCCTGCCGGCGCTGCTGGTCTTCTACCTGCGCCGCTACGTGAAGGAGCCGGAGGTCGCCGCCGAATCCCGCGCGCGGGCCGCCGCCACGGGCGACCGGCCGCAGATCTGGGAGATCTTCTCCGGCCCGATCCTCAAGACGACGCTGCTCGCCTCGCTGGCGGCGGCGGGCTGCCAGGGCGGCTACTACGCGATTACCACCTGGGTGCCGCGCTTCCTCACCACCGAGCGCCACCTGTCGATCGTGTCGTCAACCGGCTACCTCGCGGCCCTGATCATCGGCTCGTTCACCGGCTACCTCGTGGGCGCGTGGCTCGCCGACCGGCTCGGGCGGCGGCCGCTGTTCCTGATCTTCTCGCTGGGCGCCATCGCGGTGATCGTCGCCTACACGCAGATCCCGCTCTCGAACGGGGTGCTGTGGGTGCTGGGCTTCCCGCTGGGCTTCTTCGCCTCCGGCTACTTCTCCGGCATGGGCGCCTTCCTGACCGAACTGTACCCGACCCGCCTGCGCGGCTCGGGGCAGGGGTTCTGCTACAATTTCGGCCGCGGCATCGGCGCGCTGTTCCCCGCGCTGGTCGGCTACCTCGCGGAGCGCGCCGGCCTCGCCTCCGCCATCGCGATCTTCGCGGCCGTGGCCTACGGGATCTTCTTCCTGGCGGCCTTCGCGCTGCCCGAGACGCGCGGCAAGGTCCTCCACGCGGATTCCTGATCATGCCCGAGATCCGAGACTGCCCCGCCCCGGACCCGCATCCGGAAGGCCCGACCCGCTACGCCGTGCCGGACGGCGCGGTCGACACGCACGCCCACGTCATCGGCCTGCCGCCGGCCTACCCGCTGGTGGCGGACCGGAGCTACACGCCCCCGGCGGCGCCGGCCGATCAGTACCTCGCGATGCTCGACGGGACCGGCATGGCCAACGGCGTGCTGATCCAGGTCAGCGTGCACGGCACCGACAACCGGCTAATGGTCGAGACGCTGCGCGCCCACCGGCAACGCCTGCGCGGCGTCGCGGTGATCCCGCTCGGCCTGCCCGACGCGGAGCTCGCCGCGCTCAAGGAGGCCGGCGTCGTCGGCCTGCGCCTCAATGTCCTGTTCGGCGGCGGGGTCGGGCTCGACGCGGTCGAATCCTACGGGGCGCTCGCCCGCGAGATGGGCTGGCACCTCCAGTTCCTGCTCGATGCCCGCGATCTGCCGCCGATCGCCGGCCGCCTGTCGCGGCTGCCGGTGCCGCTGGTCTTCGACCATATGGGCCACATGCCGACCTCGGCGGGGGTGGACCATCCGGGCTTCCGGGCGCTGCTCGGCCTCGTCGGCGACGGGAACTGGGTCAAGCTCTCGGGCGCGTTCCGGGATTCCGTGACCGGGCCGCCCTACGCGGACACGATCCCCTTCGCCCGGGCGCTCAACGACGCCGCGCCGGAACGTTGCCTCTGGGGCTCGGACTGGCCGCACGTGGCCGCCTGGGACGGGCCGCCGCGGACGACGGCGCTCCTCGACCTGATGGCGGACTGGGTGCCGGACGCGGACAGGCGCCGGATGGTGTTCGTCGACAACCCGCGGCGGCTTTACGGCTTCGCGTAGGGGCCGGCGTTCGAGAAGCTCCGTAGAGCCCGCTGTCCTCGCGAGCGCAGCGAAGCGATCCAGGGTCGCGCGAGGCCCGGAAAGCGGGGGCGGCGTTTCCGTCAGACCCGCCGGTCGACGCTCAGCCCCTGTCCGGAGGGGGCCGGCGGGCCGGCGCTCGCCGCCTGGGCGGCGCTGTCCGCCACGAGGCCGGCGACCGCCTTGTCGGCCGAGAGCTGCTGCTTGGCGACGGCGATGCCGATCTGCTGGTTCTGGGACGAACCCAGCATCTGGACGGCGGCTGCGGCGATCGAATCCATGACGCCGACCCTAGACCTCCGATCTGAATCCGGCGTTACCCGGATCCGGCGCCTTCGACCGGTCGCGCTCACCCGTCCAGGAAGCCCCGCTGCCGCGCCCGGTAGCCGCTGATCGCCGTGACGCACAGGAACGACACGCCGGCGAGGCACGTCCCGAACACCGCGATCGGCCACCAGTGGCCCTGAAAGCGCTCGGCCAGCACCGTGCCGACGATCGGGGTGAGACCGCCGGCGAGGGCGCCGCAGAACTGGTAGGCGATGGAGATCGCCGTGTAGCGCACCCGCGTCGGGAAGGCGCCCGCGAGGTAGCCGGCGATCACCGCGTAGAAGGTCGCGCTGCCGATGACGTTGAGGGCGAGGCCCAGCACGATCAGCGGCACCGACTTGGTCTCGACCAGCCAGAACAGCGGGTAGGGGGCCAGCATCGCCCAGACCAGCGTCCCCTGGAGGAACAGCCGCTCGTTGCGGATCACCTCCGCGATCCGGGCGCCCACCGGGGTCATCACCAGCTGGACCACGGCGGCGATCAGCAGGGCGTCGAGGATCGTCGCCCGCGCGATGCCGAGATACTGCGTGGTGAACGCGATCATGAAGGTGTTGAACAGGTAGACCGAGGCGATCGCGAAGGTGTTGGCGCCTGCCGCCAGCAGGACCGGCTTGAGGTAGGCCGTCAGCACCTCGCGCACGGGAGCCGGCGGCGGTCCGCCCGCGGCGCGGGCCTTCTCGAAGGCCGGCGATTCCGCGACCCCGAGGCGGATCGCCAGCCCCACGAACAGCAGCAGGATGCTCACCAGGAACGGCACCCGCCAGCCCCAGGTCAGGAAGCTCTCCTTGTCGAGCAGGCCCGCGAGGCGGAAGGCCAGCAGCGACAGGATCTGCCCGGCCGGGCTGCCGAGCTGCGCGAAGGAGGCGAAGAAGGTGTTGCGCCCGGCCGGCGCGTGCTCGGCGGCCATCAGCACGGCCCCGCCCCACTCGCCGCCGACCGCGAGCCCCTGGATCAGCCGCAGGACCACCAGCATCACCGGCGCCCACAGGCCGACCGAGGCGTAGGTCGGCAGAAGCCCGATGCACGAGGTGGCGATGCCCATCATCACGAGCGTCGCGACCAGGGCGCGCTTGCGCCCGAACCGGTCGCCGAGATGCCCGAAGATCAGGCCGCCGAGCGGCCGGGCCAGGAAGCCCACCGCGAAGGTGCCGAAGGCCGAGAGCGTGGCGATGTAGGGCGATTCCGCCGTGAAGAAGAGCGGCCCGAACACCAGGGCCGCCGCCGTGCCGTAGATGAAGAAGTCGTACCACTCGATCGTGGTGCCCACGAAGGCCGCCAGCGCCGCGCGCGCCGACTGGTTCTGTCCGGGCCCGGCGGCCGGGGCGGCTGTGGTGACGGCCATCGATCCTCGCGCGTAACGGTATTTTGAATTCACGGTTACGCGGCGAAGGTCCCCGTCGCAAGGAACCGCACCGTCTGCGCGATCACGGTCGGATGGTTCATCATCAGGGCGTGGCTGACGGGCAGGACCAGATGCCCGTGCAGGCCCGGGATCCCGGTGCGGGCGACGCTCACCCGCCCGTCGTTCGGCCGGGGCAGCATCAGCCAGCCGACCGGATCGATGCTGCGCGTGCCGGCGATGACGCCGATCGGGTAGTCCGGATCGGGCCAGACCGGCACCGTCGCGGTCCCGAGCGACAGCGCGGCTGGCCCGAGCAGGCGGCGATAGAGCCCGACATGCCGCAGCCGGTCCGCGATCTCGCTGCCGCGGTTGGGCGGTCCGAGCATGACGAGGCGGCCGAGCCGGTCCGGCCGCGCATCCGCGATCAGGCTCCGCGCGAGGAGACCGCCCATCGAGTGCCCGACGAAATGCACGGCGCCCGCCGTCGCGCCGGCGATCTCCGCGACCTTTGGGCGGAGCAACGCCGTCAGGGTGGGCAGGTCGTGCCGGGTCGAGGGATAGTCGAGCGCGAACACCCGGTAGCCCTCCGCCGTCAGGGCCGAGCGCATCCGGGCGAGCGAGGCGGCTCTTCGCCCCAGACCGTGCAGGAGGACGACGCTGTCGCTCGGCATGGGATCGGCGCGGTCAGAAGGTCGGCGGCGTGCAGGCGCTCACCACCTCGCAGGGATTGGGCCCGACGCAGCGGAACCGGTGCGGGCGGCGGCTGTCGAAGCTGTAGGCGTCGCCGGGGCCGAGGATCCGGCGCTCGGCGTCCACCGTCACCTCCAGGCGCCCGGAGAGCACGATCCCGCCCTCCTCGCCCTCGTGCGAGAGCGGCACCCGGCCGGTATCGGCGCCGGGCTCGTAGCGCTCCTTGAGGATCTGGAGCTTGCGCCCGAACAGGCTGTCGCCGACCTGCCGGTACGAGATCGCCCCCTTGGCGGCCCGGCGGCCGATCTCGGTGAGCTCCTCGGCGGCGAAGAACGCCTTGCGCTCCGGCTCCGGCTCCAGGGCGAAGAACTCGGCCATGCCGATCGGCACGCCGTCGAGGATCCGCTTCAGGGCGCCCACCGACGGGTTCACCCGGTTGGCCTCGATCAGCGAGATCGCGGAATTGGTCACCCCGGCGCGCTTGGCGAGCGTCCGCTGCGACAGGCCGTGGCGGGCCCGAACGAAGCGCAGGCGCGCGCCGACATCGATGCTCATCCGGCTCAGGCCCGTTTCAGGTGTTGCGGATCCCGCAACGGTGCCACCCGCGGCCCCGATCCTGCAAGGGGTTGGCGGCGACCAGAAAAGGACTTGTTGCCCGATCGGCGAAGGTGTCCCCTGGTCCCGCCGCCCGATCCGCGCCGCCTGCCCCGGAGAACCGCCCCATGACCGACCATCCGCTCCGCAACACGCCCGCGATGGACGCCTTCTGGATGCCGTTCACGGCCAACCGCCAGTTCAAGGCGGCGCCGCGCCTGCTCGTGTCGGCCGAGGGCATGCACTACACCGCCGACGACGGCCGCAAGGTCCTCGACGGCTCCGCGGGCCTCTGGTGCGTCAATGCCGGCCACGGGCGGCGGGGCATCGCGGCGGCCGTGGAGCGCCAGCTCGCGACCCTCGACTTCGCCCCGACCTTCCAGATGGGCCACCCCATCGCGTTCGAGTTTGCCGAGCGGCTGGCCGAGATCGCCCCGGGCGGCCCCGGCAAGCGCCTCGACCGGGTGTTCTTCACCAATTCCGGCTCGGAATCGGTCGACACCGCCCTCAAGATCGCGCTCGCCTACCAGCGGGCGATCGGGCAGGGGACCCGCACCCGGCTGATCGGCCGCGAGCGCGGCTACCACGGCGTCGGCTTCGGCGGCCTGTCGGTCGGCGGCATCGTGTCGAACCGGCGGGTCTTCCCGCAGCTCAACGGCACCGACCACCTGCGCCACACCCACGATCCGGCCCGCAACGCCTTCGTGAAGGGCCAGCCCGAGCACGGCGCGGAGCTCGCCGAGGATCTGGAGCGGCTGGTGGCGCTCCACGGGGCCGAGACCATCGCGGCCTGCATCGTGGAGCCGGTGGCGGGCTCCACGGGCGTGCTGATCCCGCCGAAGGGCTACCTCGAGCGCCTGCGCGAGATCTGCACGAAGCACGGCATCCTGCTGATCTTCGACGAGGTCATCTCGGGTTTCGGCCGCCTCGGCGCGCCCTTCGCGACCGACTTCTTCGGCGTCGTCCCCGACCTCGTGACCAGCGCCAAGGGCCTGACCAACGGCACGGTGCCGATGGGCGCGGTCTTCGCAAGCCGCGCGGTCCACGACGCGCTGATGCAGGGCCCGGACGGGATCGAGCTGTTCCACGGCTACACCTATTCCGGGCACCCGATCGCCTGCGCGGCCGGCCTCGCGACGCTCGACATCTACCGGGAGGAGGGGCTCCTCACCCGCGTCGCCGACATCGCCGACGACTGGGCGGCGGCGATGCACGACCTGCGCGGGCGCAAGAACGTCGTCGACATCCGCACCATCGGGCTCGTCGCCGGCATCGAGCTGGCGCCGCGGCCGGACGCGATGGGCAAGCGCGCCTACGAGGTGTTCGTGGACTGCTTCGAGCGCGGCCTGCTCACCCGCGTGACCGGCGACATCATCGCGCTGTCGCCGCCGCTGATCATCGAGCGCGGCCAGATCGGCGAGATCGTCGAGATCCTCGGCGCGGCGATCGACCGGGTCGCCTGAGAGCCCCTCCGTCCTCGCGAGCGGAGCGAAGCAATCCAGGGTCGCGTCGCTGCGCTCGCGATGACGGGAGAGGTCTCGCGAGGACACAACCCTTGCGCGGCGCACAGGCGTCCCCGCTGCCCGGCGGGGTTGTCGCAGCACCGCCTGTGCCCATCTGCCCCGGACCCGGATTTGGGCCGGGCGCGAGGGTTTCCATGTCGAACACCGCCCTGATCGTCGGCGCCAGCGGGATCGTCGGCAGCGCCACCGCGGCGCTGCTCCACCAGGAGGGCTGGCGGGTCGCGGGCCTCGCGCGCCGTCCGGTGGCCCAGGCGGGCGTCGAGCCGGTGGCCGGCGACCTGCAGGACCCGGCCTCGCTGGAGAAGGCGCTGGCCGACCTCGCTCCGACCCACGTGTTCCTCGCGACTTGGCAGCGGCGCCCCACCGAGGCGGAGATGATCCGCGTCAACCGCGCGATGGTCGAGAACCTGCTGGACGCGCTCCGCCCGAAGGGGAGCGTCCGCCACGTCGCCCTGGTGACCGGGCTCAAGCACTATCTCGGCCCGTTCGAGGCCTACGGCAAAGGCAAGCTCCCGCAGACGCCATTCCGCGAGGACCAGGGCCGCCTCGACATCGAGAATTTCTACTACGCCCAGGAGGATGCCGTCTTCGCGGCCGCCGCCAGCGACGGCTTCACCTGGAGCGTCCACCGCCCGCACACGATCATCGGCAAGGCGGTGGGCAACGCCATGAACATGGGCACGACGCTCGCCTGCTACGCCACCCTGTGCCGGGAGCTGGGGCGCCCGTTCCTCTTCCCGGGCTCGGCCGCGCAGTGGAACGGGCTCACCGACATGACCGACGCGCGGCTTCTCGCCCGCCAGCTGCTCTGGGCGTCCACGGAGCCGAGGGCCGCCAACGAGGCGTTCAACGTCGTCGACGGCGACGTCTTCCGCTGGAGCTGGATGTGGGGCCGGATCGCCGCCTGGTTCGGGATCGAGGCGGTGCCGTTCGACGGCACGCACCGGCCGCTCGAGCCGCGGATGGCGCAGGACGGCCCGGCCTGGGCGGAGATCGCGCAGCGCTACGGGCTGGCCGAGCCGAACCTCGAGAAGCTGGCTTCCCCCTGGCACACGGACGCCGATCTCGGCCGGCCGATCGAGGTCGTCACCGACATGAGCAAGAGCCGCCGCCTTGGCTTCACGGCCTATCAGCCGACGGACGACGCATTCTACGACCTGTTCGCCCAGCTCCGGGCGGACCGGCTGATCCCCTGACGGAGAACACCACGGTCATCGCGAGCGCAGCGAAGCGACCCAGGGATGCACGACGCCCGTGAGCGCAGCGCTGCCGTGGATTGCTTCGCTGCGCTCGCAGAGACGGCGGCGGATCAGGAGACCTTGCGCTCCGTCCCGCACCACTCGGCCACGAACAGCGCCATGGTGGTCGTGATCCGCTTCACCGAGGCGAGGCTCACGCGCTCGTCGAAGCCGTGGATGTTCTGGGAGGTCGGGCCGTAGCAGAGGGCCGGCACCCGGTCGTAGAGGGCGTGGACGCGGGTATCGAGGTAGCCCGCGGTCATGAAGCTCTGGAGCGGGGAGCCGATCGCCCGCTCGTGGGCGCGGCCGAGCACCGCCTCGGCCTCCGAGCCCGCCTCCAGCACGTAGCCCTCGGCGAAGAAGCCGTTGAACACCACCCGCGGCGGGCTGTTGGCCAGGAACGGGTCGGTGCGGGAGAAGGACGCCACCGCGGCCTCGATCTCGGCGGCGGCCTGCGCGGCGGTGACGCCCGGGTAGAGCGCGACCCGGCAGTGGATCCGGCACCAGGCCGGGACCGAGGAGGCCCAGTCGCCGCCCTCGATCTTGCCGATGTTGAGGTTGATCGGGTGGTCCTCGGTCTCGAAATGCGGGTGCGCGGCCTTCTCGGCGTTCCAGCGGGCCTCGACCTCGCGCAGCGCGCCGATCACCCGGTAGGTGGCGTCGATGGCGTTGGCGCCCGCGCCCATCTCGCGGACGTGGACCGGCACGCCCCGGACCTCGACGGTGAACCACAGCACGCCGGTATTGGCGCGCACGAGCTTCTCGTCCTCGGGCTCGGGGATCAGCACGGCGTCGGCCCGGTAGCCGCGCAGGTGGGTCATCAGGGCGCCGTTGCCGGTGGATTCCTCCTCGACCACGGACTGCACCGTCACCGAGGCCGCCGGCTGCAGGCCGAGCCGGGCCAGGGCGTCGAGGGCGAACAGGTTGGCGGCGTGGCCGGCCTTCATGTCGCCGGCGCCGCGGCCGTACATCCAGTCGCCCTGGATCACGGGGTCGAAGGGTCGATGGGTCCAGAGGTCGAGGGGACCCGGCGGCACCACGTCGACATGGGCCTGCAGGATCAGCGAGCGCCCGGTCTCGGTGCCCGGCCGGTGGTGGCAGACGACGATCGGCGCGTCCGAGTGGTGCGCGTCGTCGATCTTCGAGCCGCCCGGATGGGCCGCGATGGCGCCGCGGTCCATGGCGAAGCGCTCGGTGGCGTAGCCGCGGGCGCGGAACTGCTCGAACACGTAATCCTGGCAGGCATGCTCCTCCCCGCGCAGGGAGGCGAACCGGACGAGCGCCTGCGTGTGGGCGACCTGATCGGCGAAGCCCTCCGCCACGGAGGCTTCGATCTCGGCGGCGAGGGTGGGGTCGAGGGCCATGGGAACTCCGAACCGTCTGCGGCCGGGAGGAAGCGCCCGGGCTCGGGCCGCTGTCAACCGGCGGTTGTCAAGGGCACGGTCCGTGCCGGAACCGAGGCCCTAGGGCGAATCCGACGGCGAATCCGGGAAGGCCGCCCGGACCTGCTCGGCGAACCGCGCGAAGGCCGCGCTCGGCCGGACGTCGGCGCGGTGGACCAGCAGGGTCGGGGCGTGCCCGTCCCCGTCGGGCACGGGGTGGAGCGAGACGCGGCCGGCGCGGTGCGCCGGGTCCGCCACGCCCCGCGGAACCAGGGTCACGCCCAGGCCGGCCGCCACGCAGCCGAGGATGCCGTCGAGGGTGCCGAACTCCATGCGCCGCACGTGCACGAGGCCCTGGCGGGCCAGAAAATCCTCCAGGCGCCTCCGGTACGAGCAGCCGGCCCGGAACACGAGCACCTTCGCGTCGCGCGCACGGGCCAGCCGGTCGAGCAGCGCCGCGAGGTCGCCGACGGCCGGGTGCGCCACCAGCACCAGCTCCTCCGTGAAGACCGGGATCCCCACGAGGTCGGCCTGCGCGACCGGGCCGGCCACGAAGGCCCCCTCCAGGCTCCGGTCGAGGACCCGGGCGATCAGCCGCTCGGTCGGGCCGGTCTCCAGCTCGATGTCCACGTCCGGGTGGCGCGCGGCGAAGTCGGCGAGCGGGCCGGGCAGGCGCAGGGCCGCGGTCGTCTCCATGGCGCCGATCCGCAGCGGTCCGCGGGGTTCGCCCTCGGCCAGCAGGGCGTGCCGCGCCTCCGCGAGCAGCTGCCCGACCTGGAGGGCGTAGGGCAGGAGCCGCTCCCCGGCCCGGGTCAGCGTCACCCCGCGGCTGCCGCGGTGGAACAGCGGCACGCGCAGGGCCTGCTCCAGGGCGCGGATCCGGCCGGTGACGTTGGACTGGACGGTGTTGAGCCGTGCCGCCGCCCGCCCGATGCCGCCGGTCTCGGCCACCGCCGCGAAGAACATCAGGTCGGTGCTGTTCATTCCATCTGCTTTTCCGATGCCTTCCTTCTGAAGGAATCATTTTTTCCGCATCGTACGGATCGTTAAGGCCGGACGGGCGGCGCGCGCAACCGCGCGACCGAGACGCTCCGCGGGGAGGAGACCCATGGCCTTGAGGACCAGACTCACCGACGCCTTCGGGCTCCGGCACCCGATCGTGCTGGCCCCCATGGACCCGGCCTCGGGGGGCGCCCTCGCGGCGGCGGTGAGCGCCGCCGGCGGCCTCGGCCTGATCGGCGGCGGCTACGGCGACCACGCGACCCTCGACCGGGAATTCGCCCGCGCGGGCAATCAGCGGGTCGGCTGCGGCTTCATCACGTGGTCCATGGCCCGGGACCCGTCGCTCCTCGACGCGGCGCTCGCCCGGTCGCCCGCGGCCCTGATGCTCTCCTTCGCGGATCCCGCGCCGTTCGCGGACCGGATCCGCGCCGCCGGCGTGCGGCTGATCTGCCAGGTGCACACCCTGGCGCAGGCCCGGCGCGCCCTGGAGGTCGGCGCGGCCGTGGTGGTGGCGCAGGGGACGGAGGCCGGCGGCCACGGCCTCACCGCCCGCGGCACCGCGGCGTTCGTGCCGGCGGTCGCCGACCTGATCGCCCGCGAGCGCCCCGAGACGCTGCTCCTCGCGGCGGGCGGCATCGCGGACGGGCGCGGTCTCGCCGCCGCCCTGGCGCTGAGCGCCGACGGTGTCCTGATGGGGACGCGGTTCTGGGCGACGCGGGAGGCGCTGATCCACCCGGCCGCGAAGCAGCGGGTTCTCGCCGCCACCGGCGACGACACGATCCGCACGCGGGTCTACGACATCGCCCGCCAGCGGGCCTGGCCGGCGCCCTATACCGGCCGGCTCCTGCGCAACGCGTTCATCGAGACGTGGCACGGCCGCGAGGACGCGTTGCGCGCGGCCTCGGCCGAGCGGCGCCGGGACGTGGAGGATGCCGACGCGGCGGGCGATTACGACGTCGCCAACGTCACGGTCGGCGAGGCCGTCGGGCTGATCGACGACCTGCCGGGCGCCGGCGACCTGGTCGGGCGCATCGCCGAGGAGGCCGAGGCCGCGATCCGCCGGGTCTCAGCCATCGCCGCACCTGCGCCGTGAGGGCGTCGCGGGGACGCTCAGCAAAGCGTGACTACGCAGGGGCACGGCGGGCCGGAACCTCGGTGTTGCCGGGGCTTTAGCGTGACGGCAAACCGTCGCGGTTTGTCGAGGCGCGTCCCGTGTCGGAGTCGCTCATGCGTATCGGTCTGATCTCCGTCCTGTCCGGGCTTCTCCTGTGTGCGGGCATCCCCGCGACGGCCAGCGCGGACGTGCTCGTCAACGTCGACAAGACCACCCAGCGCATGGAGGTCTCGGTCGACGGGCAGCCCCGCTATTCCTGGCCGGTCTCGACCGGCGTCGCGAGCTACGACACGCCGTCCGGCGCCTACCGGCCGTTCCGGATGGAGCGCACGCACTTCTCGAAGGAGTGGGACGACGCGCCCATGCCCTTCGCGATGTTCTTCACGACCCAGGGCCACGCCATCCACGGCACCAACCACGTCCGCAGCCTGGGGCGCGCGGCCTCGCACGGCTGCGTGCGCCTGTCGGTGCGCAACGCCGCGACCCTGTTCAACCTCGTGAAGAGCCAGGGCATGGGCCGGACGCGGGTGGTCATCGAGGGGGCGGATGTCCCGATGGCGGACCGCGGCCAGCGCGGCTCCCGGGTCGCCCGGCACCGCAGCCCCTACGAGCCGGACGATCTGCTGGCGAACAGCGACCAGATGGGGCGCCGGTCGGTGCCGGCCTATTACCGGCCCGCGGCCCGCCCCGCCTACGCGCCCGCGACCGTCTACGGCTACCCGGCCGACACCGACGAGATGGACGGCTGGTAGGCCGGGGCATGGTCGAGCCCCGGTATCGGCTGATCAGCGCCACCCCGAGCCCCTACGCCCGGAAGGTCCGGATCGCGCTGGCCGAGAAGGGATTGCCGTTCGAACTCGTCACCGAAGTGCCCTGGGACTCGGCCACGACGGTGCCCCGCCACAACCCGCTGGAGAAGCTCCCGGTGCTGCTCCTGCCGGCCGGCGGCAGCGTCTACGAGTCGAGCTACATCCTGCAATGGCTGGAGCTGAAGCATCCGGATCCGCCGCTGCTGCCGCCCGATCCCGACGGGGTCCTGGCCGCGCGCCGCTACGAGGTGCTGTGCGACGGGATCTGCGACGCGGTGGTGCTCACGTTCTTCGAGCGCCAGCGCGACGAGGCCGGCCGGAGCGCCCCCTGGCTCGCCCGCCAGCGTCGCAAGATCGAGGGCGGGCTGGCCGAGATCGCGCGGCTCCTCGGCGACCGCGACTGGACGGTGGGCGACCGATTCACGCTGGGCGACATTGCGGCGGGCACCGTCGCCGGCTACCTCTCCGTCCGGTTCCCCGAGCTGGACTGGCGCGCCAGGCATCCGAACCTCGCCCGGCTCAGCGACCGCCTGGAAGCCCGTCCGTCGTTCACGGACTCCGTGCCCTACGCGCAGACGATCACGGATCGCGTCGTCTGACCGCGAAAGTCATGCGCCGTCGCTCCCGCCCATTGCCGAGCGTACCCTCCCGGCCTAGCTCCTGCGCGGCCATCAGAGCCTGCGCGGCCCCTGCCGCGACCTGAGACGGACGGAGACACCCCGAGATGCCCTTCGCTTTCTGCCGGTCCCTTCCCCTCGCCGCCCTGGCGCTCGCCGCGGCCACCGTGCCCGGCTACGCCCTGGAGGTGACGCGCTCGGCCGACATCGCCGCGCCGCCGGCCAAGGTGTGGCAGACCATCGGCGAGTTCTGCGGCATCGGCGACTGGCACCCCGCCATCGAGAAGTGCGTCCTGTCGGACAAGGACGGCATGAAGGTCCGCACCCTCAGCCTCAAGGGCGGCGGCACCATCAAGGAGGAGCAGGTCTCCCGCGACGACAAGGTGATGAGCTACACCTACACGATCCTGGAGAGCCCGCTGCCGGTCTCGGACTACAAGTCGACCCTCTCGGTCGCCCCCGCCGGCTCCGGCTCGAAGGTGACCTGGACCGGGACCTTCAACGCCAAGGGCGCGCCGGACACGGTCGCCACCGACGCGATCCAGGGCATCTACGATTCCGGCCTGAAGGCCCTCGCCGACAAGGCCAAGTAAGCCCCGTCACGATTCGGAGCGCGCCGCCGGTGCAGGATGCCGGCGGCGCGCACCAAGTCCCTCCGACGACAGCGGAATCGCGCGTTTCCCGCGTTCGGGGTCCCGCGTTCCGAGCCCCTTCGGCATGTGGCCGGGGCGATTGACCCACTGCCAAGCTCGGCCCAAAACCTCGGCGGCGCGGCCCCTCGCGCCCCAACAGGATGATCGCCGTGCCCGCGTCCCGTCTCCCGATGCGCCTCAGCCTCGTCGCCCTCGCCGTCGCGGCGCTGGGCGCCTGCCAGCAGCGCGCCACGCCCGCGGTCACGGAACCCGCGCCGGTCATCCCGGCCCCCCTGTCCCTGCCCACCGGCAGCGGCTGCGGCCCGGAGATCGCGCGCACCAAGGCGATCGTCGACAGCGACGTGGCCACCGGCAATCTCAACAAGCCGGTGGGCGACCGCTTCAACGCCGACCTCGCCCACGCCGCCGCCGAGTGCTCGGCCGGCAAGTCGGGCGAGGCCCTGCACCTGCTCGCCGCCGCCAAGAGCCGCTACGGCTATCGCTGAGCCGACGCCGCCCGCGCGGCGGGCTCCGGCACGATCCCCGGGACCGCGCGGAGCTCCGCGGCGAGGAAATCCGCCAGCAGCCGCACCCGCGCGATCGCGGCCCGCTCGGGCACGATCAGCAGGCTGAGCGGCACCGACGGCAGGGCGTAGTCCGGCAGGACCGCCTCGAGCCGGCCGTCGGCGAGGCAATCCGCGACCAGCCAGCGGTGCGCGGGCGCGATGCCCCGCCCGGCCAGGACCGCCGCCCGCGCGGCCAGCCCGTGATCGACCCGGAGGCGGCCGCCGAAGGGCACCGCGCGGCGCCCGGCCTCCGGTCCTTCGAGGAC
Organism: Methylobacterium sp. ME121; assembly: GCF_000974725.1. NCBI lineage: Bacteria > Pseudomonadati > Pseudomonadota > Alphaproteobacteria > Hyphomicrobiales > Methylobacteriaceae > Methylobacterium > Methylobacterium sp. ME121. The sequence goes on along the minus strand of NZ_BBUX01000009.1, from coordinate 77,510 downwards.
CAGGGTACCGCTCCCGGCCACGTTCGTCATGCGGATCCCCTCGTGGCCGACGAGATCCTCCGGCGTCAGGGGCCGGCCGCGCGCCGCCAGGTAGGCGGGGGCGGCGACGAGCCGACGCTCCGACCGCCCGACGGCCCGCAGTCTCAGCGCGCTGTCGGCCAGGGGGCCCAGGCGGATCGCCAGATCCATGCCCTCGCGGACGAGATCCACGCGCTCGTCGGTGAGGCTCAGATCCACCGAGATGTCGGGGTAGCGATCCTGGAACGCGAAGACGATGGCGCCGACGTGGAGGACGCCCAGCGCCGCCGTGCACGACAGGCGGACGGTGCCCGCCGGGGCGTGCCGCCGGTCCCGCGCCTCGGCGCCCGCCTGCTCGACGAGGTGCAGGATGCGCAGGCTGTTCTCGTAATAGGCCAAGCCCTCGGCCGTCAGGGCGAGGCGCCGCGTCGTCCGGCTGATCAGGGCGACGCCGAGGGCGTCCTCGAGTTCGCGCAGGTGCCGGGTGATCGTCGATTGCCCGACCCCGAACTCGCGCGCCACCGCCGACAGGCTGCCGCGCTCGGCCACCCGGACGAAGCTGCGCATGCGCTCCAGGGTGACGTCGGATCTATCCATTCCGCGGCATAATCCTATCCGGGCACCTCACGTACCGGAACGATCGGCCCTGGGCTAGCAGGGGGGTCCCGCGCCACGACGGAGCCCGCACCATGAACACCCTGATCGTCTTCGCCCATCCGGAGCCGCGCTCCCTCTGCGGCGCGCTCCGGGACGAGACCGTGGCCGCGCTGGCGGCGCAGGGCCACGCGGTCGCGGTGTCCGATCTCTACGCCATGAACTGGACCGCGGCGGTCGACCGCGCGGACTTTCCGGACCTCGCCCCCGAGGCGCGCCTCCGCGTGCCGGCCGCCTCGGGGCAGGCCGCCGCGGCCGGCCGCCTGACCGAGGACGTGGTCGCCGAGCAGGCCAAGCTCCTCTGGGCCGATCAGCTGATCCTGCTGTTCCCGCTCTGGTGGTTCGGCCTGCCGGCGATCCTCAAGGGCTGGATCGACCGGGTCTACGCGCACGGCTTCGCCTACGGCGTCGGCGAGCACAGCGACCGCCGCTGGGGCGACCGCTACGGCGAGGGCCGCCTCGCGGGCCGGCGCGCCATGCTGATCGTGACCGCGGGCGGCTGGGAGGAGCACTATTCCGCGCGCGGGATCAACGGGCCGATCGACGACCTGCTGTTCCCGATCCAGCACGGGATCCTGCACTATCCCGGCTACGCGGTGCTGCCGCCCTTCGTCGTGTACCGGGCCGACGGACTCGACGCGGCCGCCTTCGCGGCCGTCGCGGAGCGCCTGCGGGACCGGCTGTCCGCGCTCGCGACGACGCCTCCGATCCCGTTCCGGCGGCAGAATGGCGGCGACTACCTGATCCCCGGCATGCAGCTCCGGCCGGGGCTGGAGGCGCCGGGCGCGCGCGGCTTCGCCCTCCACCGCGACGGCACGTGACCGGCGCGGGCGGGGCGTTCAGATCACGAACAGCAGGTTCAGACCGGCGCGCCGGAAACCGTCCTCGGCGATCTTCAGATCGAGCCCGTAGGACGCGATGTCGTCCGCCACCGGGTCGAGGGCCGGCGCGCGGTGCTGGTGGAGGTGCTTGATGTAGCTGTGGCAGGTCGTGCAGGTCTCCACCTGAACGTCCTTCGAGACCTCGTCGAGCCCGTAATAGCTCACGCCCTCGCCGTCACCGCAGGCGGTGCAGCGGATCCGGACGTGGTTCCAATACGTGCCGCAGAGCGAGCAGCTGAGATAGCGAGCCTTGTCGGCGGGGGTCCAGGAGACGATGACGCTCGCCACCGGCGCGCCGCCGCAGCACGGGCAGACGCCGTCCGCCACGGGCTTCAGCGTCTTCGTGTCGAGGCGCGCGGCCTGCCCGGCGAGGCGCACCTGCAGCGCGGCCGAGACGAACACGCATTCCGCGATCCGGTCCACCGGCAGCGCGCCCTCGAAGACCTGAACGGCGAGATCGAGGCGATCCTCGCGGGAGGCGGCCCGGAGGGCGTCCCGCGCCGCGGCCGAAGCCTCGGGCGCGGTCGAGAGATCGATCTCGGCCAGCAGCGCCAGGAGGGACGCGTCGAGATCCGGATCGGCCTCGAGGCTGTGCCGCGACAGCGGCGGCATGCCGTGCTCGCTCCGCAGCGCCTGATCGGCGGCATCCGGCACCGCCGGGGCCGGGAACCGCGCCTGGATCACCGACTGGGCCCGGGCGATCTCTGCGACGAAGCGGAGATAGGCCTCCAGCGGGTGCCCGGGCGCGGCCTCCACAAGGCGCGCGGCCCGGTCGGCGAACAGCCCGGTGGAATCGGGCAGGCGGACGAACGGCACCGAGCCCGAGATCCCGATCTTGTCGGGATCGGGCTTCAGCTCGCTGAAATCCCGGCGGCGGGGCTTCGGCGCCTCGGCGGGTGTCGGGGTCTTGTCCGCGGCCGGAACCGCGGGTTTACGCTTGAAGAAGTTGGCCAAGACTCAGGATCCGCGCTTGTCCACCGAGCCGTGGCGCGCCTTGCCGCCCGCGATCTGCCGGAACCACTTGCGGTGATGCCGGTAGGCCCAGCCGCCCGTGACGGTCCCGCGGACCATCGCCCGGCCGGTGCCGCGCACCCAGATGCCGGCGTAGATGTGCACCACGATGATCGCGATGGCGATCACGGCGGCGAGCGAATGGGCGAGCAGCGCCCAGCGCTGGGTCTCGATCGAGGTGAGGCCGCCGAAATAGGTGTTCCAGATCACGAGGCCGGTGACGAACATCACGCCGATCAGCGCGGTCTGGCCCCAGAACACGCCCTTCTGGCCGGCATTGTACTTGCCGAGCTCCGGCAGCCGGTCGTCGCGGTTGGTGACCACGTCGCCGATGTGCTTGGTCCACTCGACATCGTCCTTGTTGGGGATGTTGAGCTTCCAGAAGCGCACGAACAGGAAGAAGAAGCTGACCGCCAGCGCCACGCCGAACCACGGGTGGATCGCCCGGGTCGCCTGCCCGCCGCCGAACAGGCCGGTCAGCGAGAACAGGTAGGGCGTGAACATCGCCAGACCCGACAGGGTCAGCAAGGTGAACAGGATCGCGGTGATCCAGTGGTTCACCCGCTGCACGCCGGTGTAGCGCGGGACGTACATCACCTCCGGCGCCGCGGACTTGGCGTGGTGGAGGGGGCGGGGATCGCCGTCCCGGATGTCGCTGTGGATCGTCATCGGCCTTCTCGCGCCTGATGCGGTGCCGGCCCCGCATCACGGCGGAGGTGGCTCTGAGCTTCGAGATAGGGTGGGGCGGCTGCACCGTCTCCACCCTGTCGCTTTCGGATCTACGCTCCTCCCTCCCACGCGGTACGGGAGGGCCGGCCCTGCGTCAGCAGGGGTCGGCAGAGAGCAACCCCGGTTCAGGGAAGGGCGCGACCAGCACGACGGGCAGAGGTCTGTTCTGCACCGTCGCTCCCCTGTCCCACCCGCTTCGCGGGTCTCTCTCCCCTGCAGAGGGGGAGGGAGACCGTTGGGTCAGTGCGGCCGGACCTCGCCGCCGCCATTCTCCCGGCGCTTGGCCTCGTCGTACTCGACCGCCTCTTCCTCCTCCTCGGGCACGACCTCGTTCGGGCCGGCCGTGACGTAGTGGAAGAAGCCCGCGACCGCCGCGAAGCCCATCGCGGCGAGACCGAACACCTTGGCGCCGCCCTTCCAGAAGGCGACCAGCGGCGAGATCTTCGGGTCGTTCGGCAGGCCCGCGTAGAGGTTCGGCTGGTCGGCGTGGTGCAGCACGTACATGACGTGCGTGCCGCCGACGCCGGCCGGGTCGTAGAGACCCGCCTTGTCGAACCCGCGCGACTTCAGGTCCTCGACGCGGTCGTGGGCCTGATCGATCATGGCCTGCTTGGTGCCGAACATGATCGAGCCGGTCGGGCAGGCCTTGGCGCAGGCCGGGGCCTGACCCACCGCCACCCGGTCCGAGCACAGGGTGCACTTGTACGCCTTGTGGTCGGTCTGGCTGATGCGCGGGATGTTGAAGGGGCAGCCCTTCACGCAGTAGCCGCAGCCGATGCAGTTCTCCTCGATGAAGTCGACGATGCCGTTGGAGTACTGCACGATCGCGCCGGGCGACGGGCAGGCCTTCAGGCAGCCCGGCTCGGTGCAGTGCATGCAGCCGTCCTTGCGGATCAGCCATTCGAGGTTGTTGGTCTCCGGGTTCTCGTACTCGGTGAACCGCATCAGCGTCCACGACTTCGGCGTGAGGTCGTGGGGGTTCTGGTAGGTGCCCGTGTTGACGCCGATGTCGTCGCGCAGGTCGTTCCACTCCTCGCAGGCCGACTGGCAGGCCTTGCAGCCGATGCACTTCGACACGTCGATGAGCTTGGCGACCTCCACCTGGCGGCGGATCTCCGGCGGCGTCTCCGTGGAGGCGGAGCGCTGGCGGATGTCGAGGGAGCTGTAGTCAGCCATGTCTGCCGCTCCCCCTTACGCGACCGCGTCCGACGGAGGCGTGGTCGGCTCGATGTTCACGAGCCAGGCCTTGAACTCCGGCGTCTCGGTGTTCGCGTCGCCGACGACGGGCGTCAGCGAGTTCGGGTGCCATCCTTTCTTGGTGTGGCCCATGAAGCCCCAGTGCTGCGGGATGCCGACGACGTGGACGGGCTTGCCGTCGCAGATCAGGGGCTTGATCCGCTTCGTCACCACCGCCTTGGCCTTGAGCGAGCCGCGCTTCGACCAGACGCGGACCCAGCCGCCCTTGGCGATGCCCTTCTCCTTGGCGAGCTCCTCCGAGATCTCCACGAAGGCCTCCGGCTGGAGGATCGCGTTGATCCGGGCGTGCTTGGTCCAGCCGTGGAAGTGCTCGGTCAGGCGGTAGCTCGTCGCCGCGTAGGGGAACTCCTTCGCGTCGCCGAGATCGGCCAGATCGTCCTTGAAGATGCGGGACGCGGGCGCGCCCTTGATCTTCGGGAAGGCGAGGTTGGCCACCGGCGACTCGAAGGGCTCGTAGTGCGCCGGGAACGGCCCGTCGCGCATGAGACCGCGAGTCCACAGGCGGGCGACGCCCTCCTGGTTCAGGATGAACGGGCCGACGCCCTTATCGGGGGCGACGGTGACGCCGTAGTCCGGCACGTCGAAGCCGATCCACTGCTTGCCGTTCCACTCGATGAGCTTCTTCTTCTCCGACCACGGGCGACCCTCGGGGTCGCACGAGGCGCGGTTGTAGAGCACGCGCCGGTTGGCCGGCCACGCGAAGGCCCAGTTCGGCGCGATGCCACGGTCGCCGGGATCGGTGTTGTCCCGGCGGGCCATCATGTTGCCCTTCTCGGTGTAGCAGCCCGAGTAGATCCAGCAGCCGCAGGCGGTGGTCCCGTCGTCCTTGAGCTGGGCGAAGCCGTCGACCTGCTTGCCCGCCGGGATGATCGTCCCGTTGAGGTCCGGCGTCGGCGCCAGCGTGTAGCCGTTGAGCTCGCGGGCGAGCTCGGTCGGCGTCGGCGCCTCAGCGATCGCGTAGTCCCACTTCAGATTGACGATCGGGTCCGGGAAGGCCCCGCCGTCCTTCTTGTAGGCTGCCTTCATGCGGAGGAAGATCTCCGACATGATCTCGATGTCCGAGCGGCACTCGCCCGGCGCGTCCTGCGCCTGCCAGTGCCACTGCAGCCACCGGCTGGAGTTCGACAGCGAGCCTTCCTCCTCCACGAACAGGGTGGTCGGGAGCTCGAACACCTCGGTCTGGATCTTGGTCGGGTCGACGTCGTTGTACTCGCCGTGGTTCTCCCAGAACCGGGCCGTCTCAGTCTTGAGCGGATCCATCACCACGATGAACTTCATCTTGGAGAAGGCTTCCGTCATCTTGGCGCGATTCGGGAACGACAGCAGGGGGTTGAAGCCCTGGATGACGTAGCCGGTCATCTTGCCCTGCTTGGCGAGCTCGAACCCGCGCAGCACGTCGTAGGTCGGCACGTCGAGCTTGGGCAGGTAGTCGTACGCCCAGTCGTTCTCCTTGGTGGCCTTGTCGCCCCACATCGCCTTCTGGAACGAGACGAAGAACTTGTTGTAGTTCTGCCAGTAGCTCGTCTGTCCGGGCCGCAGCGGCTTGAACTGCCGCTTGGCGATGTAGCTGGCGTAGTCGGGCTCCTTCTCCACCGGGATGTTCAGGTACCCTGGGATGAGGTTCGACATCAGCCCGATATCGGTCAGCCCCTGGATGTTGGAGTGACCGCGCAGGGCCTGCATGCCGCCGCCGAGCACGCCGATGTTCCCGAGCAGCGTCTGCACGATGCACATCGAGCGGATGTTCTGCGAGCCCTTGGAGTGATGGGTCCAGCCGAGCGCGTAGAGCGAGGCCATCGACTTCTCGGGGGAAGCCGTCGTCGCCATCAGCTCGCAGACCTTCAGGAAGGTCTCCTTGGGCGAGCCGCAGATCTTCTCGACCATCTCCGGGGTGTAGAGCGAGACGTGCTTCTTCAGGAGCTGCATCACGCAGCGCGGGTGCTGCATCGTCTCGTCGACCACGGCGTAGCCGTCGGGGCCGATCTCGTAGTCCCAGGTGGTCTTGTCGTAGTCGCGCTTGTCCGCATCGTAGCCCGTGAACAGACCCTCGCTGAAGTCGTAGCCCTCGCGGACCACGTACCCGGCGTTGGTGTAGGCGGAGACGTAGCGGTGCTGCAGCTTGTCGTTGTCGAGCAGGTACTTGGCCACGCCCGACAGGAACGCGATGTCGGTCCCCTGCCGGATCGGGCAGTAGAGATCGGCCACCGACGCCGTGCGGGTGAAGCGCGGATCGACGACGATCAGCTTGGCATTGTTATGGGCCTTCGCCTCCACGACCCACTTGAAGCCGCAAGGGTGAGCCTCGGCGGCATTGCCGCCCATCACGGTGATCACGTCCGCGTGCTTGATGTCCATCCAGAGGTTGGTCATCGCACCGCGTCCGAAGGAGGGCGCCAAACTGGCGACCGACGGACCGTGTCAAACCCTGGCCTGATTATCGAAGACCAGGGCCCCCATGCTTCGGACTGTCTTGTAGGTCAGCCAGGCCGTCTCGTTGGTGGTGGCCGAGGCCCCGAGGAACCCCATCGTGGTCCACCGGTTGACCGTGAGGTCGCCGTTCTTGGCCACGAAGTTCTTGTCCCGATCCTCCTTCATGAGCTTCGCGATCCGGTCGAGGGCGAAGTCCCAGGAGACGCGCTTGAACTCCGAGGAGCCCGGAGCGCGGTGGAGCGGGTACTTGGTGCGGGTGTCGGCGTGCACGAAGTCGAGCAGCGCCGAGCCCTTCGGGCAGAGCGTCCCGCGGTTGATCGGGTGATCGGGGTCGCCCTCGATGTGCATCACCGAGGAGCGCGCGTTCTTCGAACGGTCGCCGAGGCTGTAGAGGATCACGCCGCACGCGACCGAGCAGTACGGGCACGTGTTGCGGGTCTCGCGCATCTGCGCGAGCTTGAACGGCCGCACGGCGGCCGCCATCGCGGGCTCGAGTCCGCCGAACCCGAGCGCGCCCAGCGAGCCGCCCGCGAGGCCGGCGCCGGCCCCCTTAAGCAGGCCACGCCTTGAGACCTGGACCGTCATCTCCGCTCCGTAAAAGCGATCTGGTATAATTCCAGGGTGTCCCAAAAAAGCGTGCACGAGGCAAGTGCGGTTGCGTGACACAGCAAGTCGCCGTGTCTCAGCCGAAGCAACACGTTTTCCGCACCGGCATCATCCTGCATGAAGACGGTTATTTTTACTTGCTTGGATTTGCCGGGTTCGAACCCGACGGGCTGGCGGTGCGATGCTCCAGGGGCGCCTGCGGCTCGGTGGCGGAGGAGCCGCCGGGCTGGGCCGGCGGGACCGGACGGTCGGCGTTCTCCTTGATCGAGCGGCCGCCCGGATCGGGCGCGTCCTTGGCGGCCGACTGCTCCCGCGGGACCGGCGCCTGGCTCCAGCCGTCCTGCGCGCTGCGGGATTTGTCGCCCATCGCGTCGACGCCCTTGATCTCGCCCGGCTTCGTCTGCGCGAGGCAGGGCGAGGCGGCCGTCGCCACGCCGAGGAGCACCGACATCATGAGGGGGATCGAGCGGGACACGGGGGGCTCCTGGCAGCGGGGAATGCCCGGGCAACGTAGCCTTCGCCGCCGCAGTTCCGAGCTGCGACACCGTCCCGGCACCGGGCATCCGGATCACGGGCCCGCATCGCGTTGGGATCCGGTGCCGGCGGTGACGGCTCCTTAACCAAACCTTGCAACCGTGCGTCTCCACAGGTGCGAGGATCTCCCGGTCATGTCGAAGCCGCATCCCGAGCGCCCCTCCGAGACCGGGCGGAGCGTCGACGCGCCGCCGCTCAGCCCCGGCATCCGGCGCCATCTCGGCCAGAACCTGCGCACGCTCCTCACCGACACGCTCTCGGCCCCGGTCGACCAGCGGCTGGAAGCGCTGATCGACCGGCTCGGCAAGCCGAAGCGCTGACGCGGACCGGCGCCGTCCGGCCAGTCCGCCGGGATGACCGGGATCGCCGCCGCGCGGTCCACGGCCCGTGCGCAGTGCCGGCAGGACACCGCCGACGCGCCGAACGCTACCAGATGTGCGCCAGAACACTTGAGATTGTTCGTTCTGAGAAACCCGGTTCTGCGCACCGATTCTTCTCCAGGGGCGTCGACGGAGAGAAGATCCATGCGTTCTGCCGACCTACCGCCCTGACTTCCCTTGCCTTTCCAGCCCGATCGTCGATCTTGATCGCGCTACGCCACCGCGCGGATCCGCATCCGAGACTTGACTTCGTTCGATAAAACGAACGATTTCGGGTGTCTCGGGGACGCCTGTCCCCTGCGTCGCAACCGCGGATGGCTGGGGGATCGGACGTGATGACGAACGCTGCAGGTCGGGGTCGGTTGGCTCGGGCGATCGGGCTCTCCCTTCTGGCCGGAGCCGGCCTACTGGCCTGCGCGCTGCCGGCCGCCGCCGAGACCGCGCTCCTCAACGTCTCGTACGATCCGACCCGCGAGCTCTACCGCGAGATCAACGCCGCCTTCACGGAGGCGTGGAAGGCCAAGACCGGCGAGGCCATCACGGTGCGGGCCTCGCACGGCGGCTCGGGCGCGCAGGCGCGCACGGTGATCGACGGCGTCGACGCCGACGTGGTCACCCTCGGCATCCCGTCCGACATCGACGCGATCGCCAAGCTCACCCGCAAGATCCCGGAGGATTGGCGCAGCAAGCTGCCGAACCAGGGGACGCCCTACACCTCGACGGTGGTGTTCCTCGTCCGCAAGGGCAACCCGAAGGGCGTCAAGGACTGGGACGACCTGGTCAAGCCCGACGTGAAGGTGATCACGCCGAACCCGAAGACCTCGGCGGGCGGGCGCTGGAACTTCCTCGCTGCCTGGGGCTACGCCTACGGGAAGGACAAGGACGCCGCGAAGGCCGACGCCTTCGTCGGGCAGGTCTACAAGAACGTTCCGGTGCTCGATACCGGCGCCCGCGGCTCGACGGTGACCTTCGCGCAGCGCGGCCTCGGCGACGTCCTGCCGACCTGGGAGAACGAGGCCTACCTCGTGCTCCAGGAGTTCGGCGCCGACAAGTTCGACATCGTCTCGCCGCCGACCTCGATCTACGCCGAGCCGCCGGTGGCCCTGGTGGCGGTCAACGCCGAGCGGAAGGGCACCACCAAGGCGGCCCAGGCCTATCTCGACTTCCTCTACAGCGACCGCGCCCAGGCGATCTTCGCCAAGCACCATTACCGGCCGATCCGCCGGGAGGCGGCCGCCCCGGCGGACCTCGCCCAGCTGCCCGACATCAAGCTGTTCAAGATCGAGGATCTCCAGGGATCCTGGGACGAGATCCAGAAGCGGAACTTCGACGCCGGCGGTCTGTTCGATCGTCTGAGCCGGGCCGGCCGCTGAGGCTCCAGACCATGGTCCAGACGCCCCGTCCCCGTCGGACATTCCGACGGCCGAGCGTGATCCCGGGCTTCGGGATCAGCTTCGGCTACACGCTGACCTGCCTCGGCCTGATCGTCCTGCTGCCGCTGGCCGGGCTGGTGGTGAAGGCCTCGGGGCTCGGCCTGTCGGGCATCTGGGAGGTCGCCACCGATCCGCGGGTGGCCAGCGCCCTGCGGATCAGCTTCGGCGTCTCGGCCATCGCGGCGCTGGTCGCCTCGGCCTTCGGCTTCCTGGTGGCCTGGGTCCTGACCCGCTACCGCTTCCCGGGCCGCAAGCTGGTCGACGCCGCCGTCGACCTGCCCTTCGCCCTGCCCACCGCGGTCGCCGGCATCGCGCTCGCCTCGCTCTACGCGCCGGACGGGCTGCTCGGCGCGCCGCTGGCGCGCCTCGGCATCCAGGCGGCCTACACGCCGGTCGGCATCTTCATCGCCATGGTCTTCATCGGCCTGCCCTTCGCGGTGCGGACCGTGCAGCCGCTGATCGCCGAGATCGACAAGGAGATCGAGGAGGCCTCGGCCACCCTCGGCGCGACGCGCCTCGTCACCCTCACCCGGGTGGTGCTGCCGCCGCTGATCCCGGCGGTGCTCACCGGCTTCGCGCTCGCCTTCGCCCGGGGCGTCGGCGAGTACGGCTCCATCATCTTCATCGCCGGCAACCTGCCCTACGTGTCGGAGATCGCGCCGCTCCTGATCGTCATCAAGCTCTCCGAGTTCGACTACGGCGGGGCGGCGGCCATCGCGACGATCATGCTTGGGATCTCGTTCCTGACGCTGCTCGCCATCAACCTCATCCAGGCCTGGTCACGGCGGCGGTTCGGCTATGTCTGAGATCTTCTCCCCCGCCTTCGTGCCGGCCGCCAAGCCGGCCCCGGTCGCCTCGGAGGGGGCCGGCGTCCGCGCGATCCTGATCGGGATCGCCGTGGCGTTCCTGGCGCTGTTCCTGGTGCTGCCGCTGTTCGCGGTCTTCCTCCAAGCCTTCTCGAAGGGGATCGACGCCTTCCTGGACGCCTTCCGGGAGCCCGACGCCTGGAGCGCGATCCGCCTGACGCTGACCGTGGCGGCGATCGCGGTGCCGTTCAACGTCGTGTTCGGGCTGGCCGCCTCCTGGGCCATCGCCAAGTTCGAGTTTCCCGGCAAGTCGCTGCTGATCACCCTGATCGACCTGCCGTTCTCGGTCTCGCCGGTGGTCTCGGGGATGATCTACGTGCTGCTGTTCGGGTCCCAGGGCCTGTTCGGATCCTGGCTCATCGATCACGGCATCCAGATCCTGTTCGCCCTGCCGGGGATCGTGCTGGCCACGGTGTTCGTCACCTTCCCGTTCGTCGCCCGCGAGCTGATCCCGCTGATGCAGGAGCAGGGCACCGCCGAGGAGGAGGCGGCGCTGACGCTGGGCGCCTCGGGCCTGCACGCGTTCCGGACGGTGACGCTGCCCAATATCCGCTGGGGCCTGCTCTACAGCGTGCTCCTCTGCAATGCCCGGGCGATGGGCGAGTTCGGAGCGGTGTCGGTGGTGTCGGGCCACATCCGCGGCCTGACCAACACTATCCCACTCCACGTGGAGATCCTCTACAATGAGTACAACTTCGTCGCCGCATTCGCCGTCGCTTCGCTCCTCGCCGTCCTTGCCCTCATCACCCTCGTCCTCAAATCCGTCCTCGAGTGGCGCTTCGCAGGCGAGCTCGCGCACGGCCGGGCGCACTGATCGCCCCTCCACGGCGATCCGGGTCGAGGACGTCTCGAAGACGTTCGACACGGCGGCGGTGCTGCACGACCTGTCGCTGGACGTGCGGGCGGGCGAGCTGATCGGGCTGCTCGGCCCCTCGGGCTCGGGCAAGACGACGCTGCTGCGGATCATCGCCGGGCTCGACGCGCCGGACCGGGGCCGGATCCTGTTCGGGGACGACGACGCCACCGGCCTCGCCGTGCAGGAGCGGGCGGTGGGCTTCGTGTTCCAGCACTACGCCCTGTTCAAGCACATGAGCGTGGCCGACAACATCGCCTACGGGCTGAGCGCGCGGCGCCGCGCCGACCGGCCGGCCAAGGCCGAGATCAAGCGCCGGGTCGGCGACCTGCTCGACCTGATCCGGCTCTCCGGCTTCGGCGACCGCTACCCGTCGCAGCTCTCCGGCGGCCAGCGCCAGCGCGTCGCGCTCGCCCGGGCCCTCGCGGTCGAGCCGCGGGTGCTGCTGCTGGACGAGCCGTTCGGGGCGCTCGACGCCCAAGTCCGCAAGGACCTGCGCCGCTGGCTGCGCGAGATCCACGACCGCACCGGCCAGACCACGATCTTCGTGACCCACGACCAGGACGAGGCGCTGGAGCTGTCGGACCGCGTGGCCGTGCTCGACCGCGGGCGCCTGGAACAGGTCGGCACGCCCGACGAGGTGCAGGAGAACCCGGCCTCCGCCACCGTGATGAAGTTCCTCGGCGATTCCGTCGAGGTCGAGGCGATCGCCGAGGGCGGCCGGGTGCTGGTCCGGGGCCGGGAGACCCCGGTGGCGGCGCCCGCCAGCCTGTTCGGTCCGGTCAAGCTCTACGTCCGGCCCTGGCAGCTGCAGCTCGCCGAGCCCGAGGCCGCGCACCTGTCCGGCACGGTGCGCAGCTCGTACCGGACGCAGGGCCGCCAGCGGATCGAGGTGGCCGACCCCGAAGGTCGCGTCCTCGCCGTGGAGGATTTCGACGGCGTGCGCTACCCGGCCGGCCACCCGGTCGGCCTGCGGATCAACGGCGGGCACGTGTTCGGGTGAGGCTCGCCAGCGGCCGCGCGGCACCCTAGGCTCCCGACCATGACCGGACCGAGTCGCGAACCCGCCCCCGACGTCCTGGCCGCCATCGGCCAGACGCCGCTGATCCGCCTGCGCCGCGCCTCCGAGGAGACCGGCTGCACCATCTACGGCAAGGCGGAGTTCCTCAATCCCGGCCTGTCGGTGAAGGACCGCGCGGCGCTGTCCATCGTGCGGGACGCGGAGGCGCGGGGCCTGATCCGCCCGGGCGGCACGATCGTCGAGGGCACCGCCGGCAACACCGGCATCGGCCTCGCCCTGGTGGCCTCGGTGCGCGGCTACCGGACGCTGATCGTCATCCCGGTCACCCAGTCCGATGAGAAGAAGCAGACCCTGCGGCTCGCGGGTGCCCGGCTGGTGGAGGTGCCGGCGGTGCCCTTCGCCAACCCGAACAACTACGTCCACGTGGCCCGGCGGCTCGCGGACAGACTCGCCGCCGCCGAGCCGGCGGGCGCCTTCTTCGCCGACCAGTTCGACAACGTCGCCAACCGGCAGGCCCATGTCGACGGCACCGGCCCGGAGATCTGGGCGCAGACCGGCGGCCGTGTCGACGGCTTCGTCTGCGCGGCCGGGACCGGCGGCACGCTGGCTGGCACCGCCGAGGCCCTGCGCGCCCGCAACCCGCAGGTGCGGATCGCGCTGTCGGACCCCGAGGGCTCGGCCCTCTACGCCCACTACACGACCGGCACACTGAAGGCCGAGGGCTCCTCGATCACCGAAGGGATCGGGCAGGGGCGGATCACCCGCAACCTCGAGGGCTTCACCCCCGACCGCGCCTTCCGGATCCCGGACCGCGAGGCCCTCGACATCGTCTTCGGGCTGATGCGGGAGGAGGGGCTGTCGCTGGGCGGCTCGTCGGGCATCAACGTCGCCGGGGCGATCCGGCTGGCCCGGGACCTCGGGCCCGGTCACACCATCGTGACGATCCTCTGCGACGGGGCGGCCCGCTACGCCTCGAAGCTGTTCAACCCGGCTTTCCTCGCCGAGCGCGGCCTGCCGGTTCCGGGCTGGCTCGACGCGCCGCAGGAGGCCCTGCCCGACTGGCACGCTTGAGGCCCGAGCCTCATCCGGAATTTTCCTCGCAAAAGCGTGGCTTGGCGTTGAACGGAACGGAATGTCGCAGCGTTTGAACGGTCACGCTCGCACCAGCGCGACCGTCCGGAGAACGCGACCGATGTCCCTCGTCACCATCCTGCTCATCATCCTGATCATCCTGGCCTTCGGCGGCGGCGGCTTCCTCGGCGGCGGCGCGTATCGCGGTCCCGGCTTCGGTCTGGGCGGCATCCTGCTGATCGTGCTGATCGTGCTCCTGGTCACTGGGCGGCTCTGAGCCGCAGCCCGTCGCCTGGGCGGAGGAACCGTCCGCCCAGGTCCCCGGACGGCCGCAGGTGCCGGCCGCCGGGCGCCAAGGGATCCGCCCGCGGCGCGCACCCTAGCGGCAGGTGATCCCCACCACGGCGGGCGCGACCGCGCCGGGCCCGCCACCCGGCTGCGGCGGCGCCGGGGGGACGCCCTGGGCGGAGAGGAAGGCGTGGATCGCCCGCGCCGGCACGAGCGGCAGGCGCGCCGGCGGCACCACCCCGGCGACCCGGCGCGGCGCCGCGGGGTAGCGGGCGACGAGCCCGACGAGGGTCCCCGACCGTTCGAGCACCGGCGCGCCGCCGGAACCCGGCTGGAGCGCCGCGATCACGTCGCCGCCCCGCACCTCGCCGGGGGCGGCCTGGACCCCGTCGGGGCCCGGCGCCAGGGCGATCACGCTCTCCTCGGCACCGACGGGCTCGATCCGGATCGCGGCCCGGAGCGGGGCGGGGGCGCCGGGCACATCGAGGAGGGCGAGGCCGGCCGGATCGGTGGCGAGCACCCGCACCGGCGTCGCGCCGACGCGAGGCTGCGCGCAGCCCTCCAGCACGGCGGAGGCGGTCAGAACGCGTCCCGGCGCCACCGCGAGACCCGCGCCCGATGCCGGAGCGGAGGAGAGGCTCGCCGGCCTCAGGGGCGCGGCGGCCTGCGGCGGGGGGGCCGGGTTTGCGGCGGCGCGGGTCGCCGGCGCCGGGCCCGCGGAAAGCTGGGCGGCCGGCGCCGCGGCGGGGTCCGGAAACGGCACGAAGGCGTTCGCCACGGCGATGACGAGCCGGTCGACCTCCGGCGCGAGGGCGCGGTCGTAGCCGAGCAGGAAACCGCGCACGCCCTCGGGGCCGGACGCGTAGCGGATGTAGGACAAGCCCGGCCCGGTCTCGGCGGTGACCACCACGGTGTCCGGCCGCCGCAGCTTGTAGGTCACCTTGCGGCCGGGGAGCGGCGCGGTCGCCTTCTCGAACAGCGCGTCCAGGCTCTCGGTCCCCGGCGGGAAGGCGCGGGATTCGAGGGTCACGCGCCCGTCCTGGCTCTGCCAGCGGGTTCCGGAGGGCAGGGCGGTCCGCCGACCCAGGAGGCGCTCGGGCACCCCCATCACGGCGCCGGTCCCGGGATCGACCGCGACGCGGAAGCGCGCCGCGTTCCGCGCCGCCGCGCCGGCGGCCAGCAGCCCCGCCCGGCCGCGCGAATCGAGGGGGTCGGCCCCGCCGGTCCGGGCCGCGTAGGCGTTGAGCGCCTCGAAGGTCCGACGTCCGAAGGCCCCCGACACCACGGCGTTGAAGTCGCCGGTCCAGACCAGGGCGTCCTGGACGGCCTTGCGGTCGGCCTCCGGGAGGGCCTCGAAGCCCGCTCTCATCGCCTCGAAGGCGGGATCGGCCGGCGCTCCGGGCGCCGGCACGGGTCTCGGCGCGACCCGGGCGGGGGCCGGCCGGTCCTGGCCGGCGACCGGCCCGGTCCCGAGGGCGATCAGGATCGCGAGGGCCGTCGCGCGTCGGGCGCGGCCGCGCGGGGCGTCCGGAATCCGACACCGCGACGCGTCACCCGAATCCATTCCCGCCCTCCGACCCTCAACGTCCCGATCCTGGCAGAGGCCGCGGCGACAGGCCAGGTCAATCCGGTCCCGGCGACCGTGCGTCCGGAACCGCGATGCGCTACAGGGCGGATACCCGGCCCTGGGCGGCGGCCGGATCCCGGATCGCTCGTCCGGCTACGCGATGCCGCCACGGTTCGACGCGGAGCCCGGCATGAGCGACACGAACAACACCTTCAAGAAGGCGCCCAAGCGCAAGGCCGCCAAGGGAAAGAGCATCAGCGTGTCGCCGGAGATGCGGCAGGCCTACGCCGACCTGATCCAGGAGCGTGCGGAGAAGCAGGAGGCCTACGGCCGCCACCTGCCGCAGGACGAGACGCGGCGGCGCTGACGCGAGGATCGGGGCCGCGCCGGCAGCGCGAGGCCCCGACCGGACCGTCCGCTCAGCGCTTGCGCACGAATTCGGTGCGCAGCACCAAACCCTTGATGGTGTCGTGGCGGCAGTCGATCTCCTCCGGATCGTCCGTGAGCCGGATCGACCGGATGACCGTGCCCTGCTTCAGGGTCTGGTTGGCACCCTTGACCTTGAGGTCCTTGATCAGCGTGACCGAATCGCCGTCGGCCAGGACGTTGCCGGCCGCGTCGCGGACAGTCCTCGTCTCGGGGGCGCGGCGGCGGCCCCGGGCGGGAGCCACTCGCCCGTCGCCTCGTCGTAGACGTAAGCCTCGTCGTCGCCGGTCAAATCCGTGCCCCCTGTTCGGATCGGGGCCGGGTCCTGTCAGGATCGCGTGGGCCCGTCATCCGCGCGTCCCGGCACACCGAACCGGTCAGCGAGTCGGCGCGGGACGCCGCGAGCTTAGCCGATCGGACCGGCCCCGCGCGAGCGCGGCGGGGCCGGTCCGATCGAGAGCCTCACCGCTTCAGCGGACCGGCCTCGATCACGTCCTCGACCGTGCGCAGGCCGGCGCGCGGGGAGTTGACGAGGCAGGCCATGTTGCCCGGCGGGTGCTGGTTCTTCCACATCTTGGTGTGGGCCTGGGGGATCTTGTCCCAGGGGAAGACCTCGCTCATGCACGGGTCGATCCGCTGGTCGAGCACGAACTGGTTCGCCGCCGAGGCCTGCTTGAGGTGGGCGAAGTGCGAGCCCTGGATGCGCTTCTGCCGCATCCAGACGTAGCGGGCGTCGAAGGTGATGTTGAAGCCGGTCGTACCGGCGCAGAACACCACCATGCCGCCGCGCTTCACCACCAGCGCCGAGACCGGGAAGGTCGCCTCGCCGGGATGCTCGAACACGATGTCGACGTCCTGCTTGCCGGTGATGTCCCAGATCGCCTTGCCGAACTTCCGCGCCTCCTTGGTCCAGGCGTGGAACTCGGGGCTGTTGACCTTCGGGAGCTGGCCCCAGCAGTCGAAGTCCTTGCGGTTGATGACGCCCTTGGCGCCGAGGCTCATCACGTAGTCGCGCTTCGACTCGTCCGAGATCACCGCGATGGCGTTGGCGCCCGAGGCCGCGCAGAGCTGCACGCCGAACACGCCGAGACCGCCCGAGGCGCCCCAGATCAGCACGTTCTGGCCCGGCTTCACCGTGTGCGGGGCGTGGCCGAACAGCATGCGGTAGGCGGTGGCGAGCGTCAGCGTGTAGCAGGCGGCCTCCTCCCAGGTGAGGTGCTTGGGCCGCGTCATGAGCTGACGCGACTGCACCCGGCAGAACTGCGCGAAGGAGCCGTCGCCGGTCTCGTAGCCCCAGATGCGCTGCGAGGGCGACAGCATCGGGTCGCCGCCGTTGCACTCCTCGTCGTCGCCGTCGTCCCGGTTGCAGTGGACGATGACCTCGTCGCCGACCTTCCAGCGCTTCACCTTGGAGCCGACCTTCCAGACGATGCCGGAGGCGTCGGAGCCCGCGATGTGGTACTCGCCCTTGTGGACGTCGAAGGGCGAGATCGGCTCGCCGAGGCCGGCCCAGACGCCGTTATAGTTGACGCCCGCCGCCATGACGTAGACCAGCACCTCGTCGTCGCCTATCTCCCAGACCGGCAGCACCTCGAGCTGGTGGGACTGCTCCGGGGGTCCGTGCCGCTCGCGCCGGATCGCCCAGGCATACATCTTGGCCGGCACATGACCCAGCGGCGGGATTTCACCCATCTCGTAGAGGTCCTTGACCTCCCCGCCCGTCGGACTGATCGCAGCGCTCGCCGCCATCTCGCTCTCCTCTCGTCCCGCGTGTTGCTCACGGCCGCGGTTCTCCATCGCGCTATAACGGCGATGCCGGAGGCGTCCAAGTGGGCCGAAAGTCGAAAGCCGACGGTTTCCGACATGAAAAAAGCGCGAGCACAGGGCGCGCAGCCACGTATTCAAAATCGGCTTTCCGGCAGACCAAGTATTATTCGGCGCTGGCCTTGGCCGCCCCGGTGCCGAGACCTTCCCCGACCCCGCCGCCGCGAGCCTGAGCTGCTCCCGGACGCCCGGCGAGCACATGCAGCTCTAAGTCCTTGGTAAGTCGTGCTCTCTCGCGCCTGAACAGCGGCAGGTCCCGCGAAGAACAGATCAGGTGGACTTTATACCAGGACTGACAAAGCCGTCCGCGACCGTCGCCCGGGTCCGTCCGGGCGGCGGTCGCGGACGGCGCGCGGGCGGCCGCGCGCCGCGGCGCCTTCAAATCCCGCTGTTCCGGCGGGCAAGTTTTTTCATGAGCTGGGAAAGCCCGGTCGGGCGTCTTGCACTTCCGTCCCGGATGACGCGTGCCCAACCCTTCGCTACGGTGACCGCAAGGCCGCGCCCCGCGCGGATACAAAGATCACACGGAGGCGAGGAATGGGCGCGAGCGTCGCCGAGACCAGGAGCGACAAGTCGAGCCGCGACAAGCCCTGGATCATCCGCACCTACGCGGGGCACTCGACCGCGGCGGAGTCCAACAAGCTCTATCGGGGCAACCTCGCCAAGGGCCAGACCGGCCTGTCGGTCGCCTTCGACCTGCCGACCCAGACCGGCTACGACCCCGACCACGAGCTGTCCCGCGGCGAGGTCGGCAAGGTCGGCGTCTCGATCGCGCATCTCGGCGACATGCGGACCCTGTTCCAGGACATCCCGCTCGCCCAGATGAACACCTCGATGACGATCAACGCCACGGCCCCGTGGCTGCTGGCGCTCTACCTCGCGGTGGCCGAGGAGCAGGGCGCGCCGATCGCCGCGCTCCAGGGCACGACCCAGAACGACATCATCAAGGAGTACCTGTCGCGCGGCACCTACGTGTTCCCGCCCGCGCCGTCCCTCCGGCTCACCAAGGACGTGATCCTGTTCACGACCCGGAACGTGCCGAAGTGGAACCCGATGAACGTCTGCTCCTACCACCTTCAGGAGGCGGGGGCGACGCCGGTCCAGGAGCTCTCCTACGCGCTCGCCATCGCCATCGCGGTGCTCGACACCGTGCGCGAGGACCCCGAATTCGACGCCGCGAGCTTCCCGGAGGTGTTCGGCCGGATCTCGTTCTTCGTGAACGCGGGCCTGCGGTTCGTCACCGAGATCTGCAAGATGCGGGCGTTCTCGGAGCTCTGGGACGAGATCGCCCGGGAGCGCTACGGCATCGACGACCCGAAGAAGCGCATCTTCCGCTACGGCGTGCAGGTGAACTCTCTGGGCCTCACCGAGCAGCAGCCGGAGAACAACGTCCACCGCATCCTGATCGAGATGCTGGCGGTGACGCTGTCCAAGCGCGCCCGCGCCCGCGCGGTGCAGCTCCCGGCCTGGAACGAGGCGCTCGGCCTGCCGCGGCCCTGGGACCAGCAATGGTCCATGCGCATGCAGCAGATCCTGGCCTTCGAGACCGACCTGCTGGAATACGACGACATCTTCGACGGCAGCCACGTGATCGAGGCCAGGGTCGAGGAGCTGAAGGCGCAGACCCGCGCCGAGCTGGAGCGGATCGGCGGCATCGGCGGCGCGGTCGCGGCGGTGGAGACCGGCGCGCTCAAGCGCGCGCTGGTGGAGTCGAACGCCCGCCGGATCTCGGCCATCGAGGCCGGCGAGCAGATCGTCGTCGGCGTCAACAAATGGCAGCAGGGCGAGCCGTCGCCGCTCACGGCCGGGGAGGGGGCGATCTTCTCCGTCTCCGAGACCGTCGAGATGGAGGCGCAGAGCCGGATCCGCGAGTGGCGCGGCCGCCGCGACGAGAACGCCGTCGGCCAAGCCCTCGACGCCCTGGAGCAGGCGGCGCGCTCCGGCACCAACATCATGCCGCCCTCGATCGAGGCCGCCAAGGCCGGCGTCACGACGGGCGAGTGGGGCGCGCGCCTGCGCGCGGTGTTCGGCGAGTACCGGGCCCCCACCGGCGTGACCGTCGAGACGGTCTCCAGCGGCGCGGCCGAGGAGGCCAAGCTCCTGATCGCC
Source organism: Methylobacterium sp. ME121 (assembly GCF_000974725.1). Classification (NCBI taxonomy): domain Bacteria; kingdom Pseudomonadati; phylum Pseudomonadota; class Alphaproteobacteria; order Hyphomicrobiales; family Methylobacteriaceae; genus Methylobacterium; species Methylobacterium sp. ME121. The sequence goes on along the minus strand of NZ_BBUX01000009.1, from coordinate 57,552 downwards.
GATCTCGGCGAGCGGCTCGGCGAGACGCCGAAGCTCGTGGTCGGCAAGCCCGGCCTCGACGGCCATTCCAACGGCGCCGAGCAGATCGCGCTCCGCGCCCGGGACGTCGGCTTCGACGTCACCTACGACGGCATCCGCCAGACGCCGGCCGAGATCGTCGCGAAGGCCAAGGAGACCGGCGCCCACGTGGTCGGCCTGTCGATCCTGTCCGGATCCCACGTGCCGCTGGTGCGGGAGGTCCGCGCCAAGATGCGGGAGGCGGGGCTCGACCACATCCCGGTGGTGGTCGGCGGCATCATCTCGCCGGAGGACGAGCTGGTCCTCAAGAACATGGGCGTGCGCGCCGTCTACACGCCGAAGGACTACGCCATCGACCAGATCATGGTCGGGCTCGCCAAGGTGGTGGAGAAGGGCCTGGAGCGCCGGGACGGCCCGTCGAACCAGCCGCGCGCGGAGGCTCAGGTCTACTAGCGGACCGAGCCTGCCCGGACCGCGCGCGGTCCGGGCAGGACCAAACAACCTTAATATTTCTCAGACAAGCATAGGCCCCGGTCCCACCTGCGGGACCGGGGACGAATCCTATGCGCGCCGGTATCTCCATCGCGGCCAAGCTCGGCCTGTGCCTCGCAGCCCTGGTGCTGCTGATCGCCGCGACGAGCGGCCTCTCGCTGGCCGAGCTCGGCCGCATCGAATCCGCCGCCGCGCAGCTGCGCGACACCCGCATCCCGGCCACCGATGCCCTCGGCCGGATCGGGATCAACTTCATGCGGCAGCGGGTCAACGCCGTCCGCCTGATCACCGCCGACACGCCCGAGCTGCGGGCCGAGGTCGCCGACCAGATCGCCAAGCGCGACGCGCTGCTCGCCGCCCAGTACGCCCGATACGAGGCCCTGCCGCTGACCCAGCCCGAGCGCGAGGCCTACGCGGCCTTCCGCCAGCACGTGGCCACCTACGCCGAGCAGCAGCGGGAGGCGGTGGCCAAGGCCGAGGCGGGCGACGTCGCCGGCGGTCAGCGGATCTACAACACCACGATGTCGGACAGCATCCGCGCCATCATGGCCGACTGGGAGAAGCTCGTCGCCCTGAACGGCGACGGGTCGCAGGCGAGCGGCACGCTGATCGCGCAGACCTACGACGCCGCCAAGCGGAACGTGCTGGCGCTCGCCGGCCTCGCCCTGGCGGTGGCGCTCGGGGCCTTCGTGCTGGTGACCCGCGGCGTCAGCCGGCCGCTCCGGACCATCAGCGCGGTGACGCAGCGCCTCGCGGCGGGCGACGCCGAGGTGGCCATCCCCGGGCAGGAGCGCCGCGACGAGATCGGGGCTCTGGCGGGCTCCGTGGTGGTGTTCCGCGACAACCTCGTCCGCGCGCGCGCCCTGGAAGCCGAGACGGCGCTGGCCCGCGCGGACGCCGAGACGCAGCGCCGCGCCGCGACCCGGGCCATGGCCGACGCCTTCGAGCAGGCGGTGGGCGGCATCGTCGGCGGCGTGTCGGCGGCGGCGACCGAGCTGGAGGCGACCGCGCGGTCCCTCACCGGCAGCGCGGCGGACGCGGCCGGGCAGTCCGGCACCGTCGCGAGCGCGGCGAGCGACGCCGCCGCCAACGTCAACACCGTCGCGGCCGCCGCCGAGGAGCTGGGCTCCTCCGTGCAGGAAATCGGCCGGCAGGTCAGCGGCTCGGCGGAGCTCGCGCGGGTCGCCGTCGCGGAGGCGACCAACACGGTGGCGCTGGTCCAGGACCTGAGCAGCGCGGCCGCGAAGGTCGGCGACGTGGTGGCGCTGATCTCCGGGATCGCCGCCCAGACCAACCTGCTGGCGCTCAACGCCACGATCGAGGCGGCGCGCGCCGGCGCCGCGGGCCGCGGCTTCGCGGTCGTCGCCTCGGAGGTCAAGGCGCTCGCCGAGCAGACCGCCCGGGCCACCGAGGAGATCACCGGCCAGATCGGCCGGATCCAGTCCTCCACCGGGCAGGCCGCGTCGGCGATCGACGGAATCGGCCGGCGCATCCGCGAGATCGACGGCCTGGCCGCCAGCATCGCGGCCGCCGTGGAGCAGCAGGGCGCGGCCACCCAGGAGATCGTCCGCAACGTCGCCGAGGCGGCCGCCGGCACCGGCGCGGTGACCGGCACCATCGCGAGCCTCGCCCAGTCCGCCGAGGAGACCGGCACCGCCGCCGCCCAGGTGCTCGGCGCCGCGACCGAGATGTCGCGCCAGTCCGAGCATCTCGGGGCCGAGGTCGCCCGCTTCCTCGCCACGGTGCGGGCCGCGTAGGGAGCCCCTCACGGTCGGGCGGCGGATCGCGTAGGACGGCGCCATGCCGCCCGCCCTGCCGCCCGACATGCCGCCCAACTTGCCGCCCGCACTGACCACGATCCTGCTCCTGGCGGTGCCCCTCGCCGCCGCCCTCTCGGCGGGCCTGATCCTGCGCCTGCGCCCGCTGCTGCAGCGCTACGCCCTGGCCCGGCCGAACGCCCGCTCCAGCCACACCGTGCCGACCCCGCAGGGGGGCGGGATCGCCGTGGTGACGGCCCTGGTCACGATCTCGGGCCTGCTGATCGCGGCGCCGGAGATCGGCGGCCGGCCGGACTGGATCTGGCTCGCGGGCGGCGCCCTGGCCCTGGCGCTCCTCGGCGCCGTGGACGACGTCCGGCCGCTGCCGGCCGCCCTACGGCTCGCCGTGCAGGCCGTCGTGGTCGGCCTGCTGGTCTGGCACCTCGACGGGCGGCTGCTCCCCGCCCTGCCGCTCTGGCTGGAGCGCGGCCTCGCGCTGCTGGCCGGCCTGTGGTTCGTCAACCTGACGAACTTCATGGACGGGCTCGACTGGATGACGGTCGCGGAGTTCGTCCCGGTGGCGGGCGCGCTCCTGCTCATCGGCCTCGTCGGGCACCTGCCGCCGCTGCCGACCCTGGTGGCGGCGAGCCTGCTGGGCGCGGTGCTGGGCTTCGCGCCGTTCAACCGGCCGGTCGCGCGGCTCTTCCTCGGGGATGTCGGCTCGCTGCCGGTCGGGCTCGTCACCGCGTGGCTGCTGTGCCAGCTCGCCCTGGCGGGCGGCCTCGCCGCCGCCCTGCTGCTGCCGCTCGTGTACCTCGCCGATGCCAGCCTGACCCTCGCCGCCCGGGCGGCGCGGGGCGAGCGGGTCTGGGAGGCCCATCGCGGGCACTACTACCAGCGGGCCACCGTCAACGGGCTCGGCGTGCCCGGCGTGGTCGGGCGGGTGTTCGCGGTCAATCTCGCCCTGGCGGCGCTCGCCGCCGCGACCTTGTTTTGGCCGTCCTGGACGGTCACGCTCGCCGCATCGGCCGCCGGGCTCGCCCTGGTCGCCGCCCTGCTCCGCCGCTTCGCCCGCGCCCCGGCACCGGGCCCAGCCGAAGGTGCCGCCCAGCCGTGAAAGGTGCCGCCCAGCCGTGACCGGACTCATCGCGCTCACCGGGGCGACCGGCTTCATCGGCCGCCACCTGCTCGCCGACCTCACCGCGCGGGGCTACCGGGTCCGCGTGCTGCTGCGCCGGCCCACGACCGTGCCGGAGGGCGCGGCGAGCGCGGTCGTGGGCGACCTGACCCGCCCGATCAACATGGCGGCGGCCCTCAGCGGCGTCGACGCGGTGGTGCATTCGGCCGGCCTCGCCCACGCCAATCTGGGTCCGACGGCGTCGGGGACACCGGAGGACGACTATCGCACGCTCAACACCGAGGCGACGCGCAGGCTCGCGGAGGCCGCGGCGCGCGCGAAGGTGCGCCGCTTCGTGTTCCTGTCGTCGATCCGCGCGCAGGTGGGGGCGAGCGCGCCGGAGGTGGTCGGGGAGGGCGATCCGCCCCGGCCGACCGACGCCTACGGCCGCTCCAAGCTGGAGGCCGAGGCGGCGCTCGCCGAGATCGGCCTGGACTGGGTCGCGCTGCGCCCCGTCCTCGTCTACGGGGCCGGCGTGAAGGGCAACATGGCCGCGCTCCTGCGGCTGGCGCGCAGCCCCTACCCGCTGCCGCTGGGCGGCCTCGCGGCGCGGCGCTCGCTGATCTCGCTGGAGAGCCTGTCGGGCGCCGTGGACGCGGTGCTGGCGGCGCCCGCCCCCCTGAACCGGGCCCTCGTCGCGGCCGACCCGGACCCACTCAGCCTGCCCGAGATGATCGCGTCCCTGCGCCAGGGCCTCGGGCGCGGCCCGGGCCTCGTCCCGGTGCCGGCCGGGCTCCTCCGGCTGGCCTGCCGGCTGACCGGCCGGGACGCGCAGTTCGCCCGCGTCGCCGAGGGGCTCGTCGCCCGCGCCGACGGGCTCGCGTCCCTCGGCTGGCGGCCGGCCGGGTCGACCCGCGACGGACTCGCCCGGCTGGCCCGCGACGGCGGCTGAGGCGCGGCCCGCCTCAGCGGCCCGCGTAGATGTCGGTGATCTTGCCGAGCAGCGACAGGGCGTCCGCCTTCGAGCGCTGGAAGGCGTTGCGGCCGACGATCGAGCCGAACCCGCCACCCGCCTGGATGGCGCGGATCTCGTCGAGGAAAGTCGCCTCCTCGGCATGGGCCCCGCCGGAGAAGATCACGATCCGCCGTCCGTTGAAGGCGCATTGCACCACGTGGCGGACGCGCTCGGCCGCCGTGCCGATCGGGATGCCGGTCGACTCGTAGACCTTCCTGGCCGCCGGCTGCTCGATATGGGCCGAGGGCAGCTTGACCTTGATGATGTGGGCGCCGAGCTGCGCGGCGATCTGGGCCGCGTAGCCGATCACGTCGATGGCGGTCTCGCCCTCCTTCGAGAGGGCCGAGCCGCGGGCGTAGGACCAGATCACCACGGCGAGGCCGACGCTCTTGGCCTCCTCGGCGATCTCGCGGATCTGCCCGTACATGGCGTTGCGGTGGGCCGAGCCCGGGTAGATCGTGAAGCCGATCGCGCAGGCGCCGAGTCGCAGTGCGTCCGCCACCGAGCCGGTGATCGCCTGCTCGGGATCCTCCTCGTCGGCCAGGAGGTCGTGGTCGTTGAGCTTCAGGATGAGCGGGATGCGCCCGGCATAGTCGCGCGCGCCCGCTTCCAGGAAGCCGAGCGGCGCCGCGTAGGCGTTGCAGCCGGCCGCCAGGGCCAGCTCGAAATGGTAGTGCGGGTCGTAGGCCGGCGGGTTCGGGCCGAAGCTGCGCGCGGGCCCGTGCTCGAAGCCCTGGTCGACGGGCAGGATCAGCATCTTGCCGGTGCCGCCGAGCTTCCCGTGCTCCAGCATCCGGGCGAGGTTGGTGAGGGTCCCGGGGCTGTCGGCCCCGTACCACGACAGGATCTCGGTGACGCGGGCGGATCGGTCCATCGGGCAGCCTCCTGGCCAGAGACCGTCGCGCCGCGGATCGGGCCGCGGGTCGTGCGCGGACGGCTCGCGGTCGGAACGGTGAGGGCAAAGCCGAGGTTCCCGCACGGGGCGCTTTCGGCTAACCGGAGGTGAGCGGGCGCCGCCCGGTCTGGGCGCGCGCGCCGGAACCGGGAGCCCCGAGGCCGACCCACGATTCGCGTCAGAGGTTCGCTCATGCGCAGGCTGATCCTGCTGCGGCACGCCAAGTCCGACCGTCCGCCGGGCGTGGCCGACCACGAGCGCCCGCTCAACGAGCGCGGGCGACGCGCCGCCCCGGCGGTGGGCGCCCACCTCGCGCGGGAGGGTCTGTGCCCGGATCTCGCCCTGGTCTCCACCGCCGCGCGGACCCGCGAGACCTGGGCCGCGATGGAAGCCGCCCTCGGCAGCCCCGAGACGCGCTGGCACTCCGAGATCTACGAGGCGCCGGCGGATCGGATCCTCGGTGTGATCCGGCAGGCGCCCGACGCGGCCGCCACGCTGATCGTGGTCGGCCACAACCCGGGCCTCGGCGACCTCGCGGCGGCGCTCGCCGGGTCGGGACCGCGGGCGGCCCGGGACCGGCTGGCCCTGGAATTCCCGACGGCGGCCTGCGCGGTGATCGACTTCGACGGCGACCACTGGGCGGAGATCGCGCCGGGCCGCGGGCGCCTCGACCGGTTCGTGCGCCCCCGGGACATCGACCCGGATCTCGGCGGCTGACGCCTCAGGCGACCGGCACCGCGACGGCGTGCGCCTCGACCTCCGCGTGGGTCGGCAGGGGCGAGCCCGGCACAAAGGCCTCGAAGGCCGCCCAGAAATCCTGCCGGATCGCGTCGCGCTCGGTCAGGATCTCGTGCCGGGAATCCGGCAGGACCAGGATATGGCCGGCCTTCAGCCGGGCAGCGAAGCGCTCGGTGTCCGCCGTGCCGCAGACCGGGTCGGCGCCCGCCGCGACGATCAGGGTCGGCAGCCCGATCCGCGGCGCCGCCCGCGGGTCGCGCAGCCGCGCCATCGCGCGGAACGCCTCGGCGAGCCACGCGATCGTCGGATCGCCGACCGCGCCGGCGCCGACCTGCCGGGCCGCCGCGGCGTTGCGGGCGTAGCGGACGGGATCGCGCGACAGGCGGTTGCCGGCGTACGGGTTGGTGGCGATCGAGACCGGCTTGCCGAACGGGATGTAGCGGCTCCCGAGGCCGAGCCGCTGCAGCCCCCGCGACAGGATCGCGGCGCCGGCCGGCCAGCGGATCATCCGGATCGACAGCATCGGCGCCAGGGTCACCAGCCGCCGGAACGGCAGCGCGCCGTCGAGGGCCGCGAGGAGGGCGACGCATCCGCCCATGGAATGGGCGAGGCCGACATGGGGCTCGGGCATCAGCGGCACCAGGATCGTCTCGGCCACGGCCCGCAGGTCGAGGCGGTAATCGTCGAATCGGGCGACGTGGCCCTTGTGTGGATCGTCCACCCGCCGGTCCGATTCGCCCTGGCCGCGCCAGTCGAAGGCGACGACCGCGAAGCCCCGGGCGCGCAGCTCGTGGATCGTCTCGTAGTACTTCTCGATGAACTCGGCCCGGCCCTGGAGCAGGCAGACGGTGCCCCGGCAGGTGCGCGCCGTCGTCTGCCAGTAGGCCGCCCGCAGGGTGCAGTCGTCGCGCGTGCCGACGGCGATCAGCGTGCCGCCCGGCGGGACCGGGTTGTCGGGCGTGCTGCGCAGGGTCAGGAGCGGCGGCTCGCGCCCGGTATCACCGTCGAAGCGTCTCACTGGCCTCACCTCAGCGCCTCCGCGCACCGGTCGCTGCACGGCCCGATGCACCCTCCGATGCACTGTGCGACCGTAGCGAAAAAATCTCGTTTCCCGCCATCGCCGGGGGTCTTGAAGCGCGATTTTCCCCCTCCGATATCTCGTCTGTGCCGGCCGTCAGGCGGCACGAGAGACGGGTCCGGCCCATCGGGCGGACCGGAATTGCATGTTGCTCAGACGAGGATATGTCATGCGTCAGTTCGATCTCGCTCCCCTGTACCGCTCCACCGTCGGCTTCGATCGCCTGTTCTCCGCCCTCGACCAGTTCGCGAGCGCCGAGGCGGCCCCGACCTACCCGCCCTACAACATCGAGCGGACCGGCGAGAACGCCTACCGCATCACCGTCGCGGTCGCCGGCTTCACCGAGTCCGACCTGTCGATCGAGGTGCGGGAGAACGCGCTCACGCTGAAGGGCGAGCGCAAGGCCGAGGGCAAGGCGGAGTTCCTGCACCAGGGCATCGCGGCCCGCGCCTTCGAGCGCCGGTTCCAGCTCGCCGACCACGTCCAGGTGACGGGCGCGGCGCTGGAGAACGGCCTCCTCCACATCGACCTCGTCCGCGAGGTCCCGGAGGCGAAGAAGCCCCGTCGCATCGAGATCGCCTCGGCGGCGCGCCCGAGCGCCCCGGTGATCGAGGGCGACGTCCGCAAGGACGCGGTCCAGCAGGCCGCCTGATCCCGCCCTCGGGCGGAACCGTCCGGTCCCGATCAGGTCCCTGGAGCGCCCCGGCCCCGGCCGGGGCGCTTTCTCGCGTCGGCTGTCATAATGGCGTGTGGCCGTCGTGCTCTCTGTCGGATTCGACGGTGCACGGACGCGCACCCGGAGTGAACCCGACCATGGTCGCCAATCTCGCCCGCGGAGCCTACAGCGCGCTCGGAGCCGGCTGGCACAAAGGCGTGCAATGGGGCGTCGGCGCGCCGATCGCCAAGCTGCGCCGCCGGGCGGTCCCGCTGCCTGGCGTCGCGGGCGCGGGCGGAATCGACGACGTGCTCTCGGCCGAGCGGGCGATCCGCCTGCCCGAGCCGTTCGAGGGCCGCAGCCTCGGCCGCATCGGCAGCCTCGAGGTCCGGCTGGCGACGCGGAAATCCGAGATTCGGCGGGCCCAGCGGCTGCGCTACAAAGTCTTCTACGAGGAGATGTCGGCGGTGCCCTCCGGGCTCGCCGCGCTGTCCCGCCGCGACGTCGACGGCTACGACGCGGTCTGCGACCACCTGCTCGTTCTCGACCACGCGGTGCCGAGGCGGAAGAAGCCGTTCGTCGAGCCGCGCCCGAAGGTCGTCGGCACCTACCGGCTGCTGCGCGGCGAGGTGGCCGAGCGGCACACCGGCTTCTATTCCGAGAGCGAGTACGACCTCGCGCCGCTGCTCGCCGCGCAGGGGCACCGGCGGCTCCTGGAACTCGGCCGCTCCTGCGTGCTCAAGCCCTACCGGAGCAAGCGGACCGTCGAGCTGCTGTGGCAGGGGATCTACGCCTACGTCCTGCACCACCGGATCGACGCGCTGATCGGCTGCGCGAGCCTGGAGGGTACCGATCCGGACCGGCTGGCCCTGCCGCTCGCCTTCCTGCACCACCATGCCCGCGCGCCGGAGGGCTGGCGGGCCCGGGCGCTGCCGGAGCGGGCGGTGGCGATGGACCGGATGCCGCGCGAGGCGGTGGATGCCAAGGCCGCCCTGCAGGCCCTGCCGCCGCTGATCAAGGGCTACCTGCGCCTCGGCGCGACCTTCGGCGACGGCGCGGTGATCGACCGCCAGTTCGGCACGACGGACGTGTTCGTCACGCTGCCGGTCGAGGTGATCGGCGCGCGCTACCGGGGCCATTTCGCGCCGGCGGGGTGAGCGGCCGCTCCGGGAACCCGGAGGGTTCGTAGCTCAGCGTCCTCGCGCGCGGAGCGAGGCAACCCGGGAGCGCCGCGCTTCGCGGGATCGCGCTGCCCTCACTCGCTTCGCTCCGCTCGCCAGGACGAGGGTGCTGCAGGCCCTTAAAGATCCCCCAATGCCAGCTGACCCTGGTTGCGCGCCTTCGGCGGCGCGGCCTTGCGCTCCTTGGCCCGCCCGGAGGCGGGGCGGGCGGCGGCCGGCCTCTTGGGCTTCGGGTCGCCGCGCATCCGGGCCACCGCCTTGTCGCGGGCCACGGCCTCCGGGGCGCTCGGGTCGTCGGTCAGCCACTTGCCGCGCTTGATCACCTCGTTCACGCGGCCCTGGTTGACCCCGACCTTGAAGGCGATCTCCTGCTGGGTCATGCCGGTCGTGGCGTGCAGGTCCAGGATCGCCCGGGCGAGTTCCGGGGTCATCTTCTGTCCGGTCAGCCGCCGGGCGGGCTTCACCGTCCGGGTCGCGCGGTCGCGCTCGCGCAGGCGCTCCAGCAGCGCCAGCGCCATGTTCATGCCGTGCTCGCGCAGGGCTTCCTCGAATTCCTTCAACGTCGCCATCGGCGCCATCCTCCGCCGGGCTCTCGGGCCGGGTGCTAGCCGAGGAACGTGCCGGGAACGAAGCGGTTGCGCAAGCCGATCGGGCGGGCGCCCTCCGCCGGGCCGGTGGATGACACCCGTCGTCCACCGGAAATGCGCGGCGCTGGCCTCCCCCCGGCGGCTCCGCTACAGGGGGCCGCACCGTGACGGCAGCCAGCGCGCAGACGATGATCAGCCCGATCCGCAGAATTGCCCCCGGCGAGACGCCCGGCTCCCTGGCGCGGGAGCTGGAGGCCGGGGCGGTGCTGCTGTTCCCGGACCTGCCGTTTCCGTTCAGCGACTTCGAGCGCCGGTTCACCGAGCGGCCCTTCGCGGACGGCAAGGCCAAGAACGTCAACATCCGCGGCGAGGCCGCCGAGCTGCGCGGGGCGGCCGGCACGCCGGAGGAGCAGGAAGCCCTGCGCCAGCTGCTGATCCGCTACCGCGCCTTCGCCCGCGAGCTGATCGGCACCTATCTGCCCGAGTACCGCGACCGGGTGAGCCTCGCCGGCACCTCCTACCGGCCCTTCGACGTCGACCGGCGCAAGCTGAGCTGGCGGCGCGACGACACGCGCCTGCACGTCGACGCGTTCCCGTCGAACCCGATCGGCGAGAAGCGGATCCTGCGGGTGTTCCGCAACGTCAACCCGGCGGGCGAGCCGCGCCGCTGGCGGGTCGGCGAGGATTTCGGGTCGATGGCGCAGAAGTTCCTGCCGCGGCTGCCGGGCTACTCGCCGCTCTCGGCGCGCCTGCTCGCGGCTCTGCGCATCACCAAGGCGAAGCGCTCGGAATACGACCACCTGATGCTGCACCTGCACGACGCCCTCAAGCAGGACGAGACCTATCAGGCCGAGGCTCCCCAGGCCGACGTGGAATTCCGCCCGGGCGAGACCTGGGTGACCTTCTCCGACCTCGTGATGCACGGGGCCATGGGCGGCCGCTACATGCTGGAGCAGACCGCCTACCTGCCGGTCGCCGCCCAGGCCGACCCGGCCCTGAGCCCGCAGCGCATCCTCGCGGCCAAGCTCGGCCGCGCCCTTCGCACCTGAGACAGGGACGTCACCGATGATCCTCGAAATCGCGCAGATCGAGATCAAGCCCGGCATGGAGGCCGAGTTCGAGAAGGGCATCACCGAGGCCTCGGCGATCTTCAAGCAGGCCAAGGGCTGCCGGCACTTCGAGGTCCGGCGCTCCATAGAGCATCCGCAGCGCTACCGGCTGCTGATCCACTGGGACACGCTGGAGGCCCACACGAAGGACTTCACCGGCTCGCAGCCCTGGCAGGATTACCGCGCGCTGGTCTCCCACTGCTTCGCCGGCCCGGTGGCCGTCGAGCATGCCGAGCAGGTGCTGAAGGCGTTCTGAGCCTCGGCGCGGGTCCGGGTAGAGCCTCCGGCGGCCCGAAGCGTTGCGACACCGACCACCGGTGCTAGGCTCCCGCGCGACCGGACCCGAGGCGAATCATCGGGGTCGCGGCGGGTGGGGAACAGGCTGATGGCGCGGCTCGGACGGCTCGCGGGTGCCCTGGCGCTCCTCGGAGGAATCGCGGGCGTTCCGGCTCTCGCCCAGTCCCCGCTCGCGCAATCCCCGCCTGCGGCCCGCACCGCGCCCCGGCCGGCCACCGCCATCGCCGCGCCGTTCGCCAGGACCTTCGTCCGGCCCGACCTCGCCAGCGCGGCGGTCCGCCTGGAGACCGCGCTCAAGGCGGAGGCCGGAGGCCCGCTGCGGCCGGCCGGCCAGTCCCGCGCCGCTGGGCTGGCCCTGCTCGCCGCCGACAAGCCGGACGAGGCGCTGGCGCCGCTCACCGCCGCGGTGGCGGCCGACCCGACCGACGGGCGCAACTGGCAGGCCTACGCCCGCGGGGCCGCCGCGGCCCTGGGCGCGCTGGAGGACAACGACTACCAGGGGCGGTCGCGGCTGCGCGGGCGGGTGACGGCCGCCGCCTACCGCGCCTACGAGCGCGCCGGGACGGCCGCCGACGCCGCGGCGGCGCTGGCCGCGCTCGGCGCCGCGGAGGCCGAGCAGGAATCCTGGCGCCCGGCGCTCGACGCCTACGCGGCGAGCCTCGCCCTGGCCGAGACCGGCCCGGTCCGGGAAACCTACGAGACCCTGCGGACCGAGCACGGATTCCGCATCCTCGACTACAAGGTCGATTCCGACGCCGCCGCCCCGCGGGCCTGCTTCACCTTCTCGGAGGCGATCAGGCCCAAGACCGACTACGCGCCCTTCGTCGCCGTGTCGGGCAGCAGCGCGGCCGCCGTGACCGGGGAGGGCTCCCAGGTCTGCGTCGACGGGCTCAAGCACGGCGGGCGCTACGCCATCGTGGTCCGCCAGGGCCTGCCCTCCGCGGTCGGCGAGAGCCTGCTCAAGGCCGCCGATTACGAGATCTACGTCCGCGACCGCGCCCCGCAGGTACGCTTCACCGGGCGCAACTACGTCCTGCCCCGGACCGGACAGGCCGGCGTGCCCCTGGTCTCGGTGAACGCGCCCAAGCTCGACGTCGAGGTGCTGCGCATCGGCGACCGCGGCCTGCTGCCGACCCTGCGCTCCGAGGATTTCCTGGGCCAGCTCAGCGGGTCCACCGCCCGGACGATCGCGTCCGAGAAGGGCCAGCGCGTCTGGAAGGGCACCCTCGACACCGCCAAGGCGGAGGTGAACCAGGAGGCCGTCACCGCCTTCCCGGTCCTCCAGGCGGTGGGCAAGCTGGAGCCGGGCCTCTACGTGATGCTGGCTCGCCCGTCGGGCGTGGCCGCCTCCGACGAGGAGTACGACACCCAGGCGACCCAGTGGTTCGTGGTCTCCGACCTGGGACTCACCGCCACCAAGGGGCGGGACGGGGTCCACGTGGTCCTGCGCTCGCTCGCCTCCGCGCAGGTGATGCCGGGCGCCGAGATCCGGCTGATCGCCCGCAACAACGAGGTGCTGGGCACGCGGACCACGGACGCGCAGGGGCACGTCGCCTTCGATCCGGGGCTCGCCCGCGGGGAGGGCGGCCTCGCGCCGAGCCTCGTAGTCGCCCAGGCGGGCGGCGATTACGGCTTCCTCGACCTCAACCTCGGCGCCTTCGACCTCACCGACCGCGGCGTGAAGGGCCGCCCCGAGACCGGCGGCCTCGACGCCTACCTCTTCCCGGAGCGGGGGGTCTACCGCACGGGCGAGACCGTCCAGCTCACCGCCCTGCTGCGCGACCCCCGCGGCGCCGCCGTGCCGGACCTGCCGCTGACCCTGGTGGTCAAGCGGCCGGACGGCGTCGAGTACCGGCGCGTCTCGGTGCCCGACCAGGGGCTCGGCGGCCGGGCCCTTCCGCTGCCGCTCCTGTCGGGGGCGATGCACGGCACGTGGCGGGTCTCCGCCTACACGGACCCGAAGGCGCCCGCGATCGGCGAGACCAGCTTCCTCGTGGAGGATTACGTCCCCGAGCGGCTGGAGGTGACCCTCAAGGCCCGGCAGGCGGCCCTGAACCGGGGTGAGGCCGCGCAGGTCGACGTCGCCGCCCGCTACCTCTACGGCGCCCCGGGCGCCGATCTCGACGTGTCGGGCAGCGTGACCGTGCAGGCGGCGGCCACCAGCGGCATCAAGGGGCTGGAGAATTATTCCATCGGTCTCGACGACGAGGCCGTGGAGCCGACGACCCAGGAACTGCAGGACCACGCCACCACGAACGCGCAGGGCGATGCCACCGTCACGGTGCCGGTGCCGCAGGTCGCGGCCCCGCGGGCGCTGGAGGCGAAGATCACGCTGGCGGTCGGCGAGCCCGGCGGCCGGGCGCTGTCGCGCAGCCTGACCCTGCCGATCCTCCCGGCCAGCCCGGTCCTCGCCCTGCGCAAGGGCTTCACCGACCTGAAGGAGGGCGGGATCGCGGGCTTCGACGCGGTGTTCGCGAGTCCCGACGGGGCGCTCCTCGCCCGGCCGGGCGTGAGCTGGACCCTGTCGCGGATCGACTCCTCCTACCAGTGGTACCGGGCGGACGGGCGCTGGTCGTTCGAGGCGGTGAAGTCCGCCCGGCGCGTCGCCAGCGGCACCGTCGACCTCACGGCCGCCGGTCCGAGCCGGATCGAGGCGCCGGTCGGCCTCGGCCGCTACCGGCTCGAGGTCTCGGCCGCGGGCGCCCCGGAGGCGACCGCGAGCCTCGGCTTCGAGGTCGGCTGGGGCGGCTCGGAGACCGCGGAGGCGCCCGACCTCCTCGACCTGACCCTCGACAAGGCCGCCTACGCGGCCGGCGACACCCTGCGGGCCAAGCTCAGCCCGAAGTTCAGGGGTCAGGCCAGCCTGATGGTCGTCAGCGACCGCGTGCACCAGACCCTGGAGGTCAGCGTGCCCGAGGGCGGCACCACGGTCAGCCTCCCGGTGAAGGCCGAGTGGGGCGCCGGCGCCTACCTGGTGGCCACCGCCTACCGGCCCCTCGACCAGGCGGCCAAGCGCCTGCCGGGCCGGGCGCTCGGCTTGGCGTGGTTCTCGGTGGACCGGGAGCGGCGCAGCCTCGGCGTCGCCCTGAAGGCGCCGGAGCGGGCGCGCCCGCGCCAGGACCTGACCGTGCCGGTCCAGCTCACCGGGCTCAAGGCCGGCGAGCCGGCTCGGATCACCGTGGCGCTGGTCGATGTCGGCATCCTCAACCTGACCCGCTACGCGGCGCCGGACCCGACCCAGTATTTCCTCGGCCAGCGGGCGCTCGGGCCGGAGGTCCGCGACCTCTACGGCTACCTGATCGACGGCATGCAGGGCTCGGCCGGGGCGATCCGCTCGGGCGGCGACGCGGGCGGCGGCGAGCTCGCCGATTCCCCGCCGACCCAGGCACCGCTCGCCCTCTATTCGGGCGTCGTCACCGTGGGGCCGGACGGCGCGGCCAGCGTCACCTTCCCGGTCCCGGCCTTCAACGGCACCGGCCGCGTCATGGTCACCGCCTGGAGCGGCGACCGGATCGGGCAGGCGCAGGCCGACGTGATCATCCGCGACCCGGTCGTGCTCAGCGCCACGCTGCCGCGCTTCCTCGACACCGGCGACCGCTCGCGCCTGTTCGTGGCCCTCGACAACGTCGAGGGGCGGGCGGGCGAGTACACGGTCGACCTGAACCCGACCGGCCCGGTCGTGGTCGGGGCCAGCGCGCTGCGCCAGACGCTGCGGCTGGAGGCCGGCGCCAAGGGCCAGTTCGCGATCCCGCTCACCGCCGCCGGACCCGGCACGGCCCGGCTCGACCTCGCTCTGACGGGGCCCGGCCTCCCGGCCGCCCTGAACCAGAGCTTCGCCCTGGGAATCTCGCCGGGGACCGGCGCCCTGCTGCGCCGCTCGGTGCGCAGCCTCGCCCCCGGGGCGAACCTGACGCTGACCTCGGACCTCCTCGCCGACCTGCAGCCCGGGACCGGCAGCGTCTCGCTCTCGGCCACGGCCCTGCCGGGGGTCGACGTGGCGGCCCTGCTCCGGGCGCTCGACCGCTACCCCTACGGCTGCTCCGAGCAGGTGGTGAGCCGGGCGATGCCGCTGCTCTACGTCAACAAGCTCGCGGCCCTGGAGAAGCTCGCCCTCGACGCGGGCGCGGACGAGCGGGTGCGCGAATCGATCGAGCGCCTGCTCGCCCGCCAGGATTCGAGCGGCGATTTCGGCCTGTGGTCGGCGCAGGGGTCGAGCGACCTCTGGCTCGACGCCTACGTGACCGACTTCCTGACCCGCGCCCGGGAGCGCGGCTTCGCGGTGCCGCAGAAGGCCTTCGCCCAGGCCCTCGACTACCTGCGCAACGCCGTGGCCAACGCCACGGAGGTGCGCAACGGCGGCGCCGACCTCGCCTACGCGGCCTACGTGCTCGCCCGGAACGGTCGGCCGGTGATGGGCGACCTGCGCTACCTCGCCGACACCAAGATCGGCGATTTCTCCTCTGCCCTCGGTCGGGCGCAACTCGCCGCCGCCCTGGCGCTGCTGGGCGACCGCGGCCGGGCCGCCAAGGCGATGGACTCGGCGCTGACCGTGCTGCGGACCGACCGCGACAAGGGCCAGTACCGCGCCGATTACGGCTCCCGCCTGCGCGACGGGGCCGGGCTGATCACCCTGGCCGCCGAGAGCGGGCTGGCGCAGGGGGCGCTGGGCCCCGCGGCGGCCGCGCTCGGCGAGGAGCAGCAGGCCGACCGGGCGACGAGCACGCAGGAGAATGCCTGGATGGTGCTCGCCGCCGAGAGCCTCTCGAACGAGGCGGGCGGCCTGTCGTTCACCCTGGACGGCGCGCCGCAGACCGGGACGCTCGCCCGGGTCTACCGGGAGGCAGCCCTCGGCGAGCGGGGCGTTCAGCTCACCAATACCGGCCGCAACCCCGTGCAGGTGGCCGTGACCGTCAACGGCAGCCCCCTGGTGCCGGAGCCGGCGGCGCAGCAGGGCTACACGATCGAGCGCAGCTTCCGCCGCCTCGACGGCAGCACCGTCGACCCGGCGAGCGGCCTGCGCCAGAACGACCGGCTGGTGGTGGTGCTCAAGGTCACGGAGGCCAAGGCGGAGGCGGCGCGGCTCCTGCTGGTCGATCCGCTGCCGGCGGGTCTAGAGATCGACAATCCGAAGCTCCTCGACGCCGACGCGCTCCAGGGGCTCGCCTTCGCCAAGTCCGACGTGCAGCCGGTCCACACCGAGTTCCGCGACGACCGGTTCGTGGCGGCCTACGACCGTGACCCGAGCCAGTCGGCGTTCTTCACGGTGGCCTACACGGTGCGGGCGGTCTCGCCCGGGACCTACGTCCATCCCGGCGCCACCGTGGAGGACATGTACCGGCCGGCGCGGTTCGGCCGGACTGCCTCGGGCAGCGTGACGGTCGGGGCGGCGAAGTAGGGCGGCCGGCGTTCGAGCGCTGCGCTCGACGTCGACCTCGCGTCATCGCGAGCGCAGCGAAGCGACCCAGGGCAGCGTGCCATCGGTGAGCTTGCCGCTTCCCTGGATTGCTTCGCTGCGCTCGCAGAGACGCGGTGCTGAGGCCATCGTCCGGCCCCCGCCTCGGACGCGAAGGCGCAACCCGCTACGCCGGGTCGCTGCGTTGCGGCGAGCACATGGTGCGCTGCGGAACCCTCGCCAGCGCCCACCCATTGCCACAGGTCTCGTTCGGAACCCGTGGAGCGATGCCCGATGCCGGACCTCGACGCGCTCGCCGGCTCCGCAGCCCGCGCGCTGGCCTACCTGCCATGGTGGGCCGAGAGCCTGATCCTCATCGTCGCCTGCTGCGCCGTGGTGATGCCCCTGCACGGGATCGTGTATCGGGCGATGAAGCGGGCGGTCGCGGGCAAGAGCCTGTTCTGGCGCTCGCTGGTGTCGCGCACCCGCGGACCGAGCCGCCTCGGCCTGATCGTGGTGGCGATCAGCCTCGCCTCGACCACCGTGCACCTGTCCTGGGAGGTGCGGATCGCCCTCAACCAGATCCTGCTGGTCGCCTTCGTGACGCTGACCGGCTGGTGCTGCGCCACCGCGCTCCACATCGCCACAGTGATCTACCTGCGCCGGTTCAAGCTCGACGCCGAGGACAACCTCCTGGCGCGCAAGCACTTCACGCAGATGCGCATCCTCGAGCGGGCCGGCGTGACGCTGGTGGCGCTCGTCACCCTCTCGGTGGCGCTGATGACCTTCGAGCCGGTGCGCCAGTACGGCGTCAGCCTGCTCGCCTCGGCGGGCGCGGCGGGCCTCGTCCTCGGGCTGGCCATGCAGCCGGTCCTGTCGAACCTCGTGGCCGGCATCCAGATCGCCATCACCCAGCCGATTCGGATCGAGGACGCGATCATCGTCGAGAACGAGTGGGGCTGGGTCGAGGAGATCACCGCGACCTACGTGGTGGTCCGGCTCTGGGACTGGCGTCGGCTGGTCCTGCCGCTGACCTACTTCATCCAGAAGCCGTTCCAGAACTGGACCCGCGACGGCGCCTCGCTGATCGGCAGCGTCTTCCTCTACGTCGACCACCGGGCGCCGGTCGCGGCGATGCGCGAGAAGCTCGCCGAGATCGCCAGGGCCACGCCCCTGTGGGACGGGCGAGTGGTCAACCTCCAGGTCTCGGACGCGAAGGAATCGACGATCGAGATCCGGATGCTGGTGAGCGCCCGCAACGCGCCCCAGGCCTGGGACCTGCGCTGCGTGGTCCGCGAGGCGATGATCACGTGGCTCCAGGCCGAGCACCCGGAGGCCCTGCCGCGGCACCGGACGGAATGGGTCAGCGCCGAGGAGCCGGCCCTGCGCCGGGCGGAGGCGCGGCGGTTCGCGGCGTGAGCGACACCATTCTGTGTTCCGGATTCCCCAGCCACGCCCTCATCCTGAAGCGCGGGTTCGACGTCTTCCGTTCGATCGTCGCTCAGTCGTCGTCGCCGGCGTAGAAACTCTCCACGCCGATGCCCTCCTCCTGCATCAACCGGGCGCGGGCGCGCAGCTTCTCGGTCTCGCTCTTGAGCTGGCCGCAGGCCGCCAGGATGTCCCGGCCGCGGGGCGTGCGCACCGGCGAGGCGTAGCCGGCGTTGAACACGATCTCGGAGAAGCGCTCGATCCGGTCCCAGTCCGAGCACTCGTAGCGGCTGCCCGGCCAGGGGTTGAACGGGATCAGGTTGATCTTGGCCGGAATGCCCTTGAGCAGCCGGACCAGCTCCCGCGCGTCCGCGTCCGAATCGTTGACGCCCTTGAGCATCACGTACTCGAAGGTGATCCGGCGGGCGTTGCTCAGGCCCGGATAGGCCCGGCAGGCGGCGAGCAGCTCGGCGATCGGGTATTTCCGGTTGAGCGGCACCAGCTCGTTGCGCAGGTCGTCGCGCACGGCGTGGAGCGAGATCGCCAGCATGGCGTTGGCCTGCTCGCCGAGCCGCGGGATCTGCGGCACGACCCCCGAGGTCGAGACCGTGATCCGGCGGCGGGACAGGCCGAGGCCCTCCTGGTCCGACATCACCCCGACCGCGTCGACCACGGCGTCGAGGTTGTAGAGGGGCTCGCCCATGCCCATGAACACGATGTTGGTCACGAGCCGGCCGACCTCGCCGGAGCCGCCGGCGTCGCGGCTCGGCATCTGGCCGGGCCAGTCGCCGAGCTCGTCCCGGGCGGTGACCAGCTGCTGGACGATCTCGGCCACCGAGAGGTTGCGCACGAGACGCTGCGTGCCGGTGTGGCAGAACGAGCAGGTCAGGGTGCAGCCGACCTGGGAGGACACGCAGAGCGTGCCCCGGTCCGGGCCGGGAATGTAGACGCACTCGATCTCGGCGCCGCGGTTGTGCTCCTGCCGGTTGGTCGGGGCCATGCGCAGCAGCCACTTGCGGGTGCCGTCGCGGGAGACCTGCCGGCTCGCCACCTCGGGCCGCTCCAGGGTGAAGTGCTCGGCGAGCTGCGCCTTCAGCGCCTTGCCGACATTGGTCATCTCGGCGAAGTCGGACGCCCCGCGGAAATTGACCCAGTGCCAGACCTGGCCGGCGCGCATCCGGCTCTCGCGCTCGGGCACGCCCATGCCGACGAGCTGCGCCTTGAGGGCCCCGCGGGTCAGGCCGACCAGCGACGGGCGGCGACCGGGCAGCGCCTCGGGGAGGAGATCCGGCGCCTTCTCGATCGCGGCATCGGCCGCGCGGGCGCTGTCGAGCGACGGCGTCGCCATGGCGTTCAAACGATCCATACGTTGGAAAGGGTCTGATATAGGCGATCGCGGCGGCGAATGCGAATGCGCGCCGCCCACAGGGGCCTTGATGGAGAGCCATGGCGACCGACACCCGAGCCGGGCAGGCGATCTACAATCCGCGGACGCTGCGGATCTACGACCTCGTCGTGCTGCGCCTGTCGAACCCGCTGATCTGGCGCTGCCCGACCGCGCGGATCCTCGCCCTCTACGATCAGCACGCGGGCGCCTCGCATCTCGATGTCGGGGTCGGGACAGGCTGGTACCTCGACCGGTGCCGCTTCCCCGCGCCCGCGCCGCGGGTCGGCCTGATGGACCTCAACGCCGACAGCCTCGCCTTCGCGGCCGACCGGATCGCGCGCTACCGGCCCGAGACCTACCGGTTCGACGTGCTCGGCGCCCCGGCCACCGGCATCGCGCCGTTCGCCTCGATCGGGATGACCTACCTGCTGCACTGCCTGCCGGGCGACATCGCCGCGAAGGCGAAGGCCTTCGACACGGTGCGGCCGTGCCTGGCCGACGGCGGCGTGGTGTTCGGCGCCACGATCCTGTCGGGCGGCGTCCCGACCACGGGTGCGGCGCGGGCGCTGATGCGGATCTACAACCGCAAGGGGGTGTTCTCCAACGTCGCCGACACCCTGCCGGACCTGCGCGCGGCGCTGGACCGCCGCTTCCGGTCGGTGGAGATCACGGTCGTCGGATGCGTCGCGCTGTTCGTGGCGCGCGAGCCGCGCTGAATCGGTCGCCGTCGTTGCGAGCGCAATGAAAAAGGGCGCCCGCAGGCGCCCTCATCCAACGTGCCGAGTCTCAAAAGAGTCAGGCGGCGGCGGTCTTCACCGGCACGCCCTTCTCGGACAGGAAGGTCTGCAGCTCGCCCGACTGGAACATCTCGCGGGTGATGTCGCAGCCGCCGACGAACTCGCCCTTCACGTAGATCTGCGGGATGGTCGGCCAGTTCGAGAAGGCCTTGATGCCCTCGCGGATCTCCTGGTCGGCCAGGACGTTCACGCCCTTGAACGGCACGCCGAGGTAGTTGAGGATCTGCACCACCTGCCCGGAGAAGCCGCATTGCGGCATCTGCGGCGTGCCCTTCATGAACACCACCACGTCCTGGGAGGCGATCTCGTTCTGGATGGTCGTGTTGGCGTCGGTCATTCCTAAAAACCCTTCCACTGTTCGACGGACTTAGTGACTGTCCCCAGAACGTTTCAATACCAGGGTCAAGCGCTCGAGCGCACGATCCATATCGAAGTCGGGCGCGACGAGCTCCTCAGGCGTAAACGGCATTGCCTCTGGCAGCCCACGGACCAGCTTGTCACCGAAGACGTTGAGGGACGCGGCCGCGAGCTTCATCGAGTCGGTCCAGAGACGATCCCAGTCAATGCGCTGCCGCATCGAGCGACGATAATCCCGCGCGGCCAAAGTCTGGAAGTAGAGGACTTCCTTGCGCCAGGACTTTGTAGATTGAGCGAGGGGCGCGGACGCATACTTTAGGATGTGGATCAGCATCTGCAGGAGCGCACTCTGGACTCCGCCGATCTCGGACCGTCCCACGCTCTCGACCTCCTCGACCACATTCTCCCAGTCGAGCACATTCGATAAGTCGGGCCTCTGAGCAAGCGCGCGCAGGGCCGCCGCCTGCTCCTCGGCCCAGGTCACGATATCGTCGTCGTAGAGACTCGGTCGATCCATCGGGAGAGCTCCCGCGTGAGGGTTCAATCCTGCGGCACGCCCGTGGTCAGCGCAAGGGCGTGGAGCACGCCGCCCATCCGACCCTGGAGGGCGCCGTAGACCATCTGGTGCTGCGCCACCCGAGTCTTGCCCTTGAAGGCCGCCGACAGGACGGTGGCGGCGTAGTGGTCGCCGTCGCCCGCGAGGTCGCGGATCTCCACCTGCGCGTCCGGCAGGGCCTCGCGGATCATGCGCTCGATCTCGCCCGCATCCATCGGCATCGGGAAACTCCTGGGCTTGAAGGGATCAGGAAGCGGGCGCGGCCGGCTGGCTCGCCATGTAGTCGGGCAGCCAGCCCTCGTGCGCCGCGGACAGGTCGGCGAGCGATATGGTCTCGCCGCCCGGCAGGGTCAAACGGTCGGAGCCGGCGACGCCGACCGAGGCCGCCGCCACACCCTGGGCCGCGGCGGCCGAGAGGAGGTCGGTGGCCGCCTCCGGCCGCACCGCCAGCAGGTAGCGGCCCTGATCCTCGCCGAACAGGTAGGCGTGGGGCGGCAGGTCAACCGGCACGTCGGAGAGCGCCGCGCCGAGGCGGCCCGCCATGGCCATCTCGGCGAGCGCGACGGCGAGGCCCCCGTCCGCGAGGTCGTGGACCGTGTCGACGGTGCCCGCCTGGATCAGGCCGCGGACGAAGTCGCCGTTGCGGCGCTCCAGCGCGAGGTCGACGGGCGGCGGCGCGCCCTCCTCGCGGCCCTCGATCACCGACAGGTAGGCCGACTGGCCGAGCCAGCCGTCGCTCGCCCCGATGAGCACCAGCACGTCGCCCTCGCGCTTGAGGGCGATCGTCGCGTGGCGCGCGACGTCGTCGAGCACGCCGACGCCGCCGATGGTCGGGGTCGGCAGGATGCCGACGCCGTTGGTCTCGTTGTAGAGCGAGACGTTGCCCGACACGACCGGGAAGTCGAGCGCCCGGCAGGCCTCGCCGATGCCCTGGAGGCAGCCGACGAGCTGGCCCATCACCTCGGGCTTCTCGGGGTTGCCGAAGTTGAGGTTGTCGGTGATGGCGAGCGGCTTGGCGCCGACCGCCGTGATGTTGCGCCACGCCTCAGCAACGGCCTGCCGGCCGCCCTCGACCGGGTCGGCCTCGCAGTAGCGCGGGGTGACGTCGCAGGTCAGCGCCAGCCCCTTCGGCCCGTCTTCGACCCGCACGATGGCGGCGTCGCCGCCGGGCTTCTGGACGGTGTTGCCCAGGATGAAGTGGTCGTACTGCTCGAACACCCAGCGCTTCGAGGCGAGGTCGGGAGAGCCGACGAGGCGCTTCAGCGCGTCGGTGAGCGAGGCCGGGGCCGGAACCTCGGAAGCCGCGATCACCGGCTGGTGGGTGTTGGCCAGATGCGGCCGGTCGTAGAGCGGGGCCTCGTCGCCGAGTTCCTTGATCGGCAGGTCGGCCACGGTCTCGCCGTGCCACTTGATGACGAAGCGCAGCGTGTCGGTGGTCCGGCCGATCACCGCGAAATCGAGGCCCCACTTCACGAAGATCGCCTCGGCTTCGGCCTCCATGCCGGGCTTGAGCACCATGAGCATGCGCTCCTGGCTCTCCGAGAGCATCATCTCGTATGGCGTCATGCCCTCCTCGCGGGCCGGCACCTTGTCGATGTCGAGCTCGACGCCGAGGTCGCCCTTGGCGCCCATCTCCACCGCCGAGCAGGTGAGGCCGGCCGCGCCCATGTCCTGGATGGCGATGACCGCGCCGGAGGCCATCAGCTCCAGGCAGGCCTCCAGCAGCAGCTTCTCGGCGAAGGGGTCGCCAACCTGCACGGTCGGGCGCTTCGACTCGGATTCCTCGTCGAACTCGGCCGACGCCATGGTGGCGCCGTGGATGCCGTCGCGGCCGGTCTTGGAGCCGAGATAGACGATCGGGTTCCCGATGCCGGCGGCGGCCGCGTAGAAGATGCCGTCGGTGCGGGCGAGCCCCACCGCCATGGCGTTGACCAGGATGTTGCCGTCGTAGCGCTTGTGGAAGCCGGTCAGGCCGCCGACGGTCGGCACGCCGAAGGAGTTGCCGTAGCCGCCGACCCCCGCGACGACGCCGGAGACGAGGCTGCGGGTGCGCGGGTGGTCGGGGGAGCCGAAGCGCAGGGCGTTGAGCGCCGCGATCGGCCGCGCGCCCATGGTGAAGACGTCGCGCAGGATGCCGCCGACGCCGGTCGCCGCGCCCTGGTAGGGCTCGATGTAGCTCGGGTGGTTGTGGCTCTCCATCTTGAAGACGCAGGCGTGACCGTCACCGATGTCGATGACGCCCGCGTTCTCGCCCGGCCCCTGGATCACCCACGGCGCCGAGGTCGGCAGCCCGCGCAGGTGCTTGCGGGAGGATTTGTAGGAACAGTGCTCGTTCCACATCGCCGAGACGATGCCGAGCTCGGTCAGCGTCGGGTCGCGCCCGATCAGGCCGCGGAAGCGCTCGTACTCGTCCGGCGTCAGGCCGTGCTGGGCCACGAGCTCGGGGGTGATCGGAACGTCGTTGCGGAACATGGGCGGTCTCGACGAGGGCGGTCCGGGAGCCCCGGCAGGGCCCTCGACCCGATGCGCGACCCGAACCGGGCCGCGCGCGGCGACGGTGACGGATTAGTGCGTTCCGCCACCGCGTTGCAATACGCCGGCACTGCTGGCCGTGTATGGGTGCCGCTCACGCCGCCGGCGGATGGGCCAGAAAATCGGCGATCGCCGCCACGAACTTGTCGCCGTAGGCCTCGCGCTTGCGCTCGCCGACGCCGTGCACGGTGCGCAGCGCCCAGAGGTCGACGGGCTTCTGGCGAGCCATCTCGATGAGGGTGCGGTCCGGGAAGACCATGAAGGCCGCGATGCCCTCGGCCCGGGCCAGCGTGGCGCGCAGGCCCCGCAGGTGCTGGAACAGCGCCTCGTCGGCCTCCGAGAGGGCGATCTCGCCGTCCTCGCGGGCGGCGGCCCGGCGGCGCTCGCGGGATTCGGCCTTCGGCTCCGGGTCGGGGCGGAGCTGGACCGGCTCCCGGCCGAACAGGATCGCCTCGCCCTTCTCGGTCATGGACAGGCCGCCGTAGCCGTCGGCGTTCTCGGCGATCGCCCCGGCCGCGAAGAGCTGGCGCAGGATCGCCCGCCAGGCCGCCACCGGCTTGTCCGCCCCGACCCCGAAGGTCTTGAGGCTCGCGTGGCCGTTGCGGCGGATCTGGTCGCTCTCCTTCCCGTGGACCACATCGCAGATATAGGCCGCGCCGAAGCGCTGGCCGGTGCGCACGATCGCCGAGAGGATCTTCTGGGCCGGTACGGTCCCGTCGACGAGGGTCACGCCACCGCGGCACAGGTCGCAGCGGCCGCAAGCGCCGCTCGACTCGCCGAAATAGGCGAGCAGCGACTGGCGGCGGCAGGTCGCGCCCTCGCAAAGGGTGATCATCGCCTCGAGCTTGCGCCGCTCGACCCGGCGGCGGTCGTCCGAGATCTCCTTCTCGTCGATCTGGCGGCGGCGGAGCGCCATGTCGTCGAGGCCGTACAGGGTCAGCGTGTCGGCGGGCAGCCCGTCGCGGCCGGCGCGGCCGATCTCCTGGTAGTAGCCCTCGACGTTGTTGGGCATGTCGGCGTGGCAGACGAAGCGCACGTCCGGCTTGTTGATGCCCATGCCGAAGGCGACGGTGGCGGTCATCACCACCCCGTCCTCCTGCAGGAACCGGTCCTGGTTCGCCATCCGCGTCGCCTGGTCGAGGCCGGCATGGTAGGGCAGGGCGTCGAACCCGTCCTTCCGGAGGGTCTCGGCCAGTTGCTCGGTGCGCTTGCGCGACGAGCAGTAGATGATCCCGCTCTCCGATCGCCGGTGCTTCAGGAACCGCTCGATCTGCCGGGCCGGGTTGTCCTTCGGCTGGAAGGTCAGCCGGATGTTCGGCCGGTCGAAGGAATGGACGAAGATCTTCGGCGGCCGGTCCTGCGGGAACAGCCGCTCGGCGATCTCGGCGCGGGTCGCGGCGTCGGCGGTGGCGGTGAGCGCCAGGGTCTGGACGTTGCCCAGCGCCGTCCGGGCGCGGGCGATCTCCCGGTACTCGGGCCGGAAATCGTGCCCCCACTGCGAGACGCAGTGGGCCTCGTCGACGGCTAGCCGCCGGACGCCGGCCCCGCGCAGGGCGTCCATGCAGCCGTCCATCAGCAGGCGCTCGGGGGAGACGAACAGCAACCGCAGGTCGCCGGAGCGCAGGGCGCGCCACGTCTCGCGGGACTCGGATTCCCCGACCGTCGAGTTCAGGGTCGCGGCGTGGATGCCGACGCTGCGCATCTGCTGGACCTGATCGTGCATCAGCGCGATCAGCGGCGAAACCACCACGGTCAGCCCCGGGTCGACCAGGGCCGGGAGCTGGTAGGTCATCGACTTGCCCGAACCCGTGGGCATCACGGCGAACACGTCGGTCCCGTCGAGCACCGCGCCGATCACCTCGTCCTGGCCGGGGCGAAAATCCTCGTAGCCGAACGTCTTCTTCAGCGCGGCGCGGGCCTCGTCGAGGCGGGTCATCGGGATCCTTGGTCGGGGTTCTGGCCGCCCTTGCGGCAGGGGTGTGTAGACACTAGCCTCCACGTGTCTACACGGGAGCCGCTATGCCGCTCAACATCCGCAGCGAAGAGGTGAATCAGCTGGCCGAGAAGCTGGCATCGCGGGCCGGCGTGAGCAAGACCGAGGCGGTGCGACTCGCGCTCGCGAACGAGCTGGAGCGCCGGGAGTCGTGCCTGTCCCTTGCAGAACGGCTGAAGCCCCTCCTCGACAGGATGGATGCCGTGCCGCGCACGGGCCTTGAGGCCGACAAGGCATTCTACGACAGCCTGAACGCCGAGTGATGTTCGTCGACACCTCGGCCCTCGTGGCGATCCTGACCGCGGAAGCGGAGCGTTCCACTCTGCTGAGCCGCCTCGACGGTGCGGTGGACCCTCTGACCTCAAGCCTCGCCGTCTTCGAAACGGCGATCGCGGTGGCCCGCAAGACGGCGATGTCCGTGGCCGACGCCGAGGCGCAGGTCGCGGAATTCATCCGCGTCGTAGGTCTGCGAATCGTCCCCATCGCCGAGGCTGAGACCGCCCTGGCCCTCGCGGCCCATGCCCGCTACGGCAAGGGCCGCCACCCGGCGCGGCTGAACCTCGGCGATTGCTTTGCCTATGCCTGCGCGCGGGTGCACGGCGTGCCGCTGCTCTACGTCGGCGACGATTTCTCGCAGACCGACATCCGCTCGGTCCTCGGCTGAGCCTCAGCCGCCGTGGAACTCGGCCACGTGCTGGGCCACGATGGCGTCGAAGGACGCGTCCGCCCGGAAGCCCAGGGCCAGGGCGGCCTCCGGCTCGAACGCCTCCGGCCAGGAGCCGACGATCCGCGCGATGGTAGCGTCGGGCGTGCGCCGGATCAGCGCCACGGCCTTGTCGCCCGCCGCGCGGCGCAAGGCCTCGATCTCCTCCGCCACCGTCGCCGAGACGCCCGGCATGGTAAGGCTGATCCGCGGGCCGATCGCCGCGAGGTCGAGCCCGGCGGCGTGGACCAGGAAGCCCACCGCCGCGGCGGGGCTGGCGAACCAGTGCCGGACGGTGTCGGGCACCGGCAGGATCGCCTCCTGGCCGGCCAGCGGCTCGCGGATGATCCCCGAGAAGAAGCCCGAGGCCGCCTTGTTGGGCTTGCCGGGTCGCACGCAGATCGTCGGCAGGCGCAGGCCGATCCCGTCGAGGAAGCCGCGGCGCGCGTAGTCGGCGAGCATGAGCTCGCCCATGGCCTTCTGCACGCCGTACGACGAGGCCGGGCGCAGGATGTGGTCGTCCGGGATGACCTTCGGGAAGGGCGGCCCGAACACCGCGAGGGAGGAGGTGAAGACGAGCTTCGGCCGGTAGCCGTCCGCCGCATTGGCCGCCCGGATCGCGTCGAGGAGCAGGCGGGTGCCGTCGAGGTTGACCCGGTAGCCGAGTTCGAGGTTGGCCTCGGCCTCGCCCGAGACCACGGCGGCGAGGTGGAAGATCACCCCCGGCCGCTCGGCGATGGCGGCCTCGGCGGCGCCCGGCGCAGTGAGGTCGGCGGCCTCGGCCCGCACCGGGCCGGAGAAGCCCTCGGGCGCCGAGGGCGGCACCACGTCGAGGAGCGTGAGGGCGGTGAGCGGCTCACCGCCGACCTGGCCGTCCTTCACCAGGGCGTCCACGAGGCGGCGGCCGATCATGCCGGCGGCGCCGAGAATCAGGGCGTGCATGGAAAACCTCCCGTGGGGTTGTGGCGTCAGGCCATCATGTCGAGGGCGCGGCCGAAGAAGTCGGCGCCGCCGAAATTGCCGGATTTGAGGGCGAGCAGCATCGGCTCGGGCCGGCCCGCCGTGCGCAGCACCGGCACGCCCGCCGCGATCTCCGGCCCGAGCAGGAAGGCGGTCAGCCCCAGCCGGTCGACCACCGCGCCGGAGGTCTCGCCGCCGGCGACCACGAGCCGGCGGACCCCGCGAGCGACTAGGCCCTCGGCGATCGCCGCCAGCGCCGCCTCGATGGCGTGGCCGGCCGCGTCGACTCCGTGGGCGGCCTGGAGCGCGCGGACCGCCTCGGGCGGGGCCGAGGTGGCGATCAGCACCGGGCCGGAGGACAGGCGCTCTTCCGCGAAGGCCAGGGCCTCCGCCACCACGTCGTCGCCCGCGAGCAGCCGCGCCGGGTCGAGGCGCAGCACCGGCATGATCGCCTCCGCGGCGGCGACCTGCTGGAGGGTCGCCTGCGAGCAGCTGCCGGCGAGGCAGGCCGAGGCTCCGCCCACCGGCTCGCCCACGGCCGCGCCGGCGGCGTCCCTGGTGCCGCGCCCGTCGGCCGCGAGCGCCCGCGCGAGGCCGAGACCGAGACCGGAGGCCCCCACCGAGAATTTGCGGTCGAGGATCGCTCGGCCGAGCACTTCGAGGTCGCTGTCGAAGATCGCGTCCGCGATGGCGGCGCCCTTGCCCTCCTGCGCGAGGGCGTCGAGGCGGGCGGCCACGGCCTCCGCGCCCCGGGCGACCGTGGCGGTGTCGATCAGGCCGACCGGACTCCGGCTCTGGCGCCCGAGCACGCGCACGAGGTTGGCGTCGCGCATCGGGTTGAGCGGGTGGTCCTTGAGCGGGCTCTCGTTCAGCGGCACCGAGCCGACGAACAGGTTGCCCTGGTAGACGCTCCGCCCCGTCTCCGGGAAGGCCGGCGTCACGAGCGCCACGGTCTCGCCAGCGTCGGCCCGCAGGGCGTCCATGACCGGGCCGATATTGCCCGCATCGGTCGAATCGAAGGTCGAGCAGACCTTGAACATCACGTGGGCCGCGCCCCGCGCCCGCAGCCAGCGCTCGGCCTCGCGGGAGCGCGCCACGGCCTGATCGGCGGGGATCGAGCGGCTCTTGAGGGCCACCACCACCGTGTCGGCCTCCGGCAGCGCCCGGCCCGCCTCAGGCACGCCGATGGTCTGGATCGTGCGCAGGCCCGCCTTGGTCAACGTGTTGGCGAGGTCCGAGGCGCCCGTGTAGTCGTCGGCGACGCATCCCAGCGCGAGGCTCATCGGGCGCTCTCCTTGTAGGCGGCGAGCCAGCCGAGGCCCGCGACGGTGTCGGCGGCCGGAATGTACTCGCAGCCGACGAAGCCGCGGTAGCCGAGCCGATCCAGCTCGTCGAACAGGAAGAAGTCGGCCATTTCGCCGGTGCCGGGCTCGTGCCGCTCGGGCACGCTCGCGGTCTGGACGTGGCCGATGAGCGGCATCAGGGCGCGCAGCCGCATGGTCACGTCGCCGTGCAGGATCTGGCAGTGGTAGAGGTCGAACTGCAGCTTCAGGTTCGGCAGGGCGAGGTCGCGGATCAGGTCCGCGGCCCGGCCGAAATCGTTGAGGAAGTAGCCCGGCATGTTCCGGCCGTTGATCGGCTCCAGGACGAGGTCGAGGCCGGCCGACGCCAGCCGCTCGGCCGTCCAGGTGACGGCCCGGCGGTAGGACTCGGCGGCCTCGGGATCGTCCCAGGGCGCGAGGCCCGCCATCAGGTGGAGCCGCCCGACGCCGGTCGCCTCGGCGTAGCGGAGCGCCGTCTCGACCCCCGCCTTCAGCTCGTCGAAGCGCTCGGGGAAAGCCGCGATCCCGCGCTCGCCCTTGGCGAAGTTCCCCGGCGGCAGGTTGAACAGGGCCTGGGTCAGGCCGTTGGCCCGGAGCCGCTCACCGATGGCCTCCGGCGGGTGCTCGTAGGGGAACAGGAACTCGACGGCGTCGAACCCGGCGCGGGCCGCGGCCTCGAACCGGTCGAGGAAGGGCACCTCGTTGAACATGAGGCTCAGGTTTGCGGCAAAGCGCGGCATTGTCTTCGAACTCCCTGCGCTCGATCCGGCTACTTCTGACCCGGCAGCTTCGCGCCCGAGACCTGCGCGTAGAGCCGCGCCACCGAGGCGTCGTCGTCCCGGCCCATGCCGGCGCCGGACGCCATCAGGAACATCTGCAGGGCCGCCGCCGCCACCGGGACCGGGTACTTCTCGGCCCGGGCCATGTCCTGCACGATGCCGAGATCCTTGACGAAGATGTCGACCGCGCTCTTCGGGCTGTAGTCGGCGTCGAGGATGTGCGGCACCCGGTTCTCGAACATCCAGGAATTGCCAGCCGACTTGGTGATCACCTCGTAGACGCGCCGGAGGTCGAGCCCCTGCTTGGCCGCGAAGGCCATGGCCTCGGCGGCGGCGGCGATGTGCACGCCCGCGAGCAGCTGGTTGATCATCTTGAAGGCCGCGCCCTGGCCGGCCGCGTCGCCGAGCTCGTAGAGCGTGCCGGCCATGGCATCGAGGGCGGGTCGCGCCTTGGCGAAGGCCGCCGCCGAGCCCGAGGCCAGGAAGGTCAGGCCGCCCTCGGCCGCGCGGGCGGCGCCGCCGCTCATCGGGGCGTCGAGATAGTGGCGGCCGGTGGCCTCCAGCCGCGCCGCCAGCGCCCGGGCGACGGCCGGATCCATGGTGGCGGAGGAGACGAACACCGCGCCCTCCGGCATCGCGGCGGCGGCGCCGTCCTCGCCGAACAGCACCGCCTCGGTCTGGGCCGCGTTGACCACCACGCTCACCACCACGTCGGCGTCGCGCGCCGCCTCGGCGGGGTTCGCGGCGGCGCGCCCGCCGGCGGCCGCGAAGCCCGCCACCGCCTCCGGGTTCACGTCGCAGGCGGCGACCGAGAAGCCCGCGCGCAGGAGCGAGCCGGCCATGCCGGAGCCCATGGAGCCCAGGCCGATCACCGCGGCGCGGTGTGTTGCGTTGGTCATCGGGGCGGCTCCTGCATGAAGGGGAGGGCGCCTCCGCATCACCGCGTGAGGCGCAAGTCCCCTCTCCCGTGCGGGAGAGGGGCGGGTCGTGCCGGGATCCGGCGCGTCAGCGGTTGACCATCCGGGCGGGCGTGACGAACACGCAGACCGAACCGACCACCAGCATGGCGGCCAGCGCGTAGAGGCCGGTGGCGGTGCTGCCGGTGGCGTCGCGCAGCGCGCCGATCACGTAGGGGCTGACGAAGCCCGCGAGGTTCCCCACCGAGTTGATCAGCGCGATGCCGGCCGCCGCGCCGGCGCCGCTGAGGAACGCCGTGGGCAGCGACCAGAACAGGGGCGAGCAGGTCAGCACGCCGGCCGCCGCCACCGACAGCGCCGCGATGGCGAGCGTCGTCGAGCCGGCATTGGCCGAGACCACGAAGGCGACCGCGCCGATCAGCGCCGGGATGATCAGGTGCCAGCGGCGCTCGCGCATCCGGTCGGCGGAGCGGCCGAGCAGGACCATCACGATCGCCGCGCAGACGAAGGGGATCGCGCTGATCAGGCCGATGTTGAAGTTGCCCTGCACGCCCGACGCCTTGACGATCGTCGGCATCCAGAAGGTCAGCCCGTACTGGCCGGTGACGAAGGCGAAGTAGATCAGGCTCATGAACCACACGCGGCCGTTGCGGAACACGGTGGCGATGGAGTGCGGGCTCGACTCCTTGCCCTGGTTGTCGGCCGCGATGTCGCGCTCGAGGAGCTGCTTCTCGGCGTCGGTCAGCCACGTGGCCTCGGCGGGGCGGTTGTCGAGGTAGAAGAACACCGCGAGGCCGATCAGCACCGCCGGGACCGCCTCGATCAGGAACATCCACTGCCAGCCGGACAGGCCGTGGGCGCCGTTGAACGCGTCCATGATCCAGCCGGAGAGCGGGTTGCCGAAGATGCCGGAGATCGGGATCGCGGCCATGAACACCGCGATCACCCGGGCCCGCCGATGGGCCGGGAACCACGAGGTCGTGTAGAGGATGACGCCCGGGTAGAACCCGGCCTCGGCGAGCCCGAGGAGGAAGCGCATCCCGTAGAAGCTCCACTCGGAGTTCACGAACAGGAACGCCCCGGAGATCACCCCCCAGGTGATCATGATCCGGGCGATCCACACCCGGGCGCCGACCCGGTGCAGGATCACGTTCGAGGGCACCTCGAACAGGAAGTAGCCGAGGAAGAAGATGCCGGCGCCGAGGCCGTAGACCGTCTCGGAGAACTTCAGCTCCTGGGACATCTGGAGCTTGGCGAAGCCGACATTCACCCGGTCGAGATACGCCACCACGTAGCAGAGCATCAGGAACGGTACGAGGCGCCAGAACACCTTCGCGTAGGTGCGGTCGGCGAAGGATTTCTGGTCCGCGGCTGCGGAGGCGCCCCCCAGCGGGGCAGCTTGGACCGGCATGGCGTACTCCCTGGTCCGGGCCGCACGGCCGCCGGACATTGGTCTTCACCGCTCGTCGGGCGGCGCTGGGGCGGTGCCATATCGCTTTTTGGCAGCGCTGCCAATCCGGTTGTGCGAGATAATGCAGGCGGCTATGTCAGTTGCGGATCGCCGCGGACGGTCTTCCCATCCCCTGCCTTATCCCGAGGCGCCGCAGCGCGGCGGAGGCCTCCTTCGGGCCCCGCCTCGGGTCGCCTCAGGATGAGGGAAGCAGGCCGGGAGGTTCGACGGGCGTCGTGGAAAAAAAACCGCGCCGGGAGAGCGGGGCCATGGACGACATCCAGCCGCCGGGGCGGCTCGTCACCCTCACCGACGTCGCCCGCGAGGCCGGGGTCGGCGAGAGCACGGTCTCGCGGGTCCTGCGCAACCACGGCTCCTACTCCAAGCGCGCCGGCGAGCGGGTGGCGGAGGCGGTGGCCCGGCTCGGCTACGTGCCGAACCGCCTCGCCGGCAGCCTCGCCGGCCAGGGAGCGAGCGCGCGGCTCGTGGGCGTCGTCATCCCGTCGCTCGCCAACGTGGTCTTCCCCGACCTGCTGCGCGGCCTGACCGCGGCCCTGGATGCCGAGGGCATCCCCTGCGTGATCGGGGTGAGCGACTACGATCCAGACCGGGAGGAGGCGCTCGTGGCCGCGCTCCTGTCCTGGCGGCCGGCGGCGCTGCTGCTCACCGGGCTCGAGCACAATCCCGGGACCGTGACCCTGGCGAAGGCCGGGGGCGTGCGCGTGGTCGAGATGATCGACACGGACGGGGAGGGGATCGACGCGGTGGTCGGCTTCTCCAACCGGGCCGTGGGGGCGGCGAGCGCCCGCCACCTCGTCGCGCGCGGCTACCGGCGGATCGGCTATCTCGGCCACGACCTCGCGGTCGACCTGCGCGCGGGCAAGCGGCTCGCCGGGTTCGAGGCGGCGCTGGGGGAGGCGGGGCTGGCGCTCTGGGGCAGGGAAATCCGGCCGGGGCCGTCCTCGCCGGCCTCGGGCCGAGCCGGCCTGGAGGCGCTGCTGGCGCGCGTGCCCGATCTCGACGCGGTCTACTTCTCCAACGACGACATGGCGCTCGGCGGCTACTTCGGCTGCCTGTCGGCGGGGCTGGCGGTGCCGGGGCGGATCGCGCTGTTCGGCTTCAACGGGCTCGACTTCGCGGCGGCGATGCCCCAGCCCCTGTCGACGGTGCGCACGCCGCGCCTGGAGATCGGTCGGCGGGCCGCCGCCTGCCTGACCGGCGAAGGCCCGAAAACAATCGATCTCGGATTCGAGCTGATCGAGGGAGCGACCGCATGAGCGACGAGAGCCGGCTGCGCGAGGAGATCTGCCGCTACGGCCGCTCGCTGTTCGAGCGCGGGCTGACGCCGGGCTCGTCCGGCAACATCTCGCTGCGCCTGCCCGACGGCGGCTGGCTGGTGACGCCGACCAACGCGTCGCTCGGCTTCCTCGACCCGGCGCGGATCTCGCGGCTCGACGATGCGGGGCGCCTCGTCTCCGGCGACAAGCCCACCAAGGAGATCCCGCTGCACAGCGCGCTCTACGAGAGCCGGAGCGCGGCGAAGGCCATCGTCCACCTGCACTCGACCCACGCGGTGGCGGTGTCGATGCTGCCTGAGATCGACCCGCGGCAGGTGCTGCCGCCGCTGACGCCCTACTACCTGATGCGGACCGGCGGCACGGCGCTCGTGCCGTATTACCGC
Source organism: Methylobacterium sp. ME121 (assembly GCF_000974725.1). NCBI lineage: Bacteria > Pseudomonadati > Pseudomonadota > Alphaproteobacteria > Hyphomicrobiales > Methylobacteriaceae > Methylobacterium > Methylobacterium sp. ME121. Next base: position 24,359 of record NZ_BBUX01000009.1, on the reverse strand, counting down.
CCGGGCGACCCGGCCGTGGCGGACGCGATCCGGGGCTTGGCCGGGAAGTACAGCTCGGTGCTGCTCGCCAATCACGGACCGGTGGTGGCGGGCGACAGCCTGGAGGGCGCGGTCTTCGCCACCGAGGAGCTGGAGGAGACCGCCAAGCTCTACCTGCTCCTGCGCAACCTCAACCCGCGTCAGCTGAGCCCCGGGCAGGTGGCCGATCTGGTGAGCCATTTCGGCCTGACCCTGCCCGAGCCGGACGACCATGCCGGGCACGATCACGGGTGAGGAGCCTCAAGGGTCGGTACGAGGCGCAAGTCCCCTCTAGGGGGACTTGCGCCAGATCCTGCGCTCGGTGCGCCGACGCTCACCCCTCGATCTTCGCGAACTCCGCCACTTCCCGCGTCGCGGCGCGCAGCGCGTTGAGCAGAGCCAAGCGGTTCTCGCGGAGCTTCGGGTCGGGCGCGTTGACGGTCACGTCCTGGAAGAACGCGTCCACCGGCGCGCGCAGCGTCGAGAGCGCCTGCATGGCGCCTGAGAAATCCTCGCGGGCGACGGCCGCCGAGGCGGTCTCCCGCGCCTTCGCCAGGGCTTCAGCCAACGCCCGCTCGGCCGGCTCACCCGCGGCGGCGAGGGCGGCGTCGGGCGCGGAATCGTAGGCGCGGCCGTCCTTCTTCTCCTCGATCCGCAGGATGTTGGCCGCGCGCTTGTAGCCCGCGAGCAGGTTCTTCCCGTCCTCGGTGTCGAGGAAGGCGGCGAGCGCCTCGACGCGGCGGACGACCATCAGCAGGTCGTCCTGGCCGGGCAGGGCGAAGACGGCGTCGATCAGGTCGTGGCGGGCGCCCTGGTCGCGGAGATAGACCTTCAGGCGGTCCGCGAAGAAGCCGAGGAGGTCCCGCGCGTCGGCGCCCGCCCGCCCGGCGAGGCCGCGATCCGCCGCGCCGACCTGCTCCAGCAGGGCCAGGCGCAGGCCCCGGTCGAGGATCAGCCGGATCACACCCAGCGCCGCCCGGCGCAGGGCGAACGGGTCCTTGCTGCCGGTGGGCTTCTCGTCGATCGCCCAGAAGCCCGCCAGCGTGTCGAGCTTGTCGGCGAGCGCCACCGCGATGGAGACCGGATCGGTCGGCACCCGGTCGGAGGGGCCGAGCGGCTTGTAGTGCTCCTCGATGGCGGCGCAGACGCTGTCGTGCTCGCCCTGGAGCGCCGCGTATTTCCGGCCCATCAGGCCCTGGAGCTCGGGGAACTCGCCGACCATCTCGGTGACGAGGTCGGCCTTGGCGAGGCGGGCGGCGCGCTCCGCGAGTGCCGGGTCGGCGCCGACCAGCGGCGCGAGGTCCTTCGCCAGGGCGGCGATGCGGGCGATGCGCTCGCCCTGCGTCCCGAGCTTCTCGTGGAAGACGATGGCGTCGAGCTTGGGCAGCCGGTCTTCCAGGCGGGTCGCCTTGTCGGTCTCCCAGAAGAACTTCGCGTCCGAGAGCCGCGCCCGGACCACCCGCTCGTTGCCGGCGGTGATCGCTTGGCCGCCGTCGGTGGCCACGAGGTTCGAGACCAGGATGAAGGCCGGCGCCAGGTCCTCGGAGCCGCCTTTCCGCAGCACGAAGCACTTCTGGTTCGCCCGGATGGTCGCGCGGATCGCCTCGGCGGGGATGTCGAGGAAGGACTCGTCGAACGAGCCCATCAGCACCACCGGCCACTCCACGAGGCCCGACACCTCCTCCAGCAGGCCCTCGTCCTCCACGAGGTCGAGGCCGCGGGCGAAGGCGAGGTCGCGGGCGTCGTGCAGGATCACGTCCTTGCGCCGGTCGGCGTCGAGGATGACCTTCGCGCGCTCCAGCGCCTGAATGTAGTCGTCGAACCGGCGCACCTCGATCGCCTCGGGGGCGAGGAAGCGGTGGCCGTAGGTCACGGTGCCGGCCGCGATCCCGGCGACCGAGACGGGGACCACCTCCGGCGTCTCGGTCTCGGGCCCGAAGGTCGCGACAATCGACTGCAGCGGGCGCACCCAGCGCAGCGAGCCCGGCTCGGCCGAGGCCGCGCCCCAGCGCATGGATTTCGGCCAGGGGAAGCTCTTGACGATCTCGGGCAGGAGCTCGGCCAGGACGTCGAGCGTCTCGCGGCCGGGCCGCTCGATCACCGCGAGGTAGAACTCGCCCTTCTTCGGGTCGGTGACGGTCGTGGCCTGATCGAGGCTCGCGAGCCCCGCGCCCTTCAGGAAGCCCTGGACGGCCGCCTCGGGGGCGCCGACCCGCGGGCCGCGGCGCTCCTCGCGCACGGCCTCGCCCCGGGCGGGCAGGCCGGCGATGTGCAGCGCCAAGCGGCGGGGCGTCGAGAACGCCCGGGCGCCCTCGTACAGGAAGCCGCGCGCCACAAGGGCGTCGGTGACGAGCTTCTTGAGATCCTCCGCCGCGCGCCGCTGCATGCGGGCGGGGATCTCTTCCGAGCGGAGTTCGAGCAGGAGGTCGGGCATGGCGCGGCCATATCGCCGCGCCGCACCCCTGTCGAGGGTCGGCGCGCGGGGCTCAGCGCGACTCGCCCTTGAGGATGGTCGAGAGCTGCCACTTCCGGTCGCCGATCGCGTGGGCGTCCGAGACCCGCCAACCGCCATCCTCGCGCACGAGATCGTACACGATGACGTTGGCGCCGTTGCCGCCCTTGCGCTCGACGGTGACCTTCGCTTGGTCCTTGCCCTCGGTGGCCTCCTTGAAGGTCAGGTTCTTCACCGTGTCGGGCTTCAGGGGCTCGCCGTTCAGGCGGTAGTCGAAATCGAGGTTGCCGGTGGCGCCGTTGGCCTGCTTCGCGTCGGCGTCGAACAAGCCCTGCAGGCGCTTCGAGTACACGGAGGAGTGATTCGGGTGCGGCTCGGCGTAGAGCTTCTTCACCGTGGCCTCGGGACCGGGATCGGCCGCCAGCGCGGGGGCGAGGCCGAATCCCAGGAGGCTGAGGGCGAGGATCGTCTTCTTCATCACGAGGTTCCCGCGTCTGCGGACGCGCCGAGGCGCGCCGGTTGGCGGGGGTTGCAACGCGCGAGGGCTCAAGGGGCTCCGCCGGCCGCCGTCTTCAGCCACGCCGCGCCGCAGGCCTTGGCCAGCTCGCGCACCCGCAGGATGTAGCTTTGGCGCTCGGTCACCGAGATCACGCCGCGCGCGTCGAGCAGGTTGAAGACGTGGCTCGCCTTGATGCACTGGTCGTAGGCCGGCTGCGCCATCCGGTGGCGCTCGCCTTCAGCGGCCGGCGCTCCGGCATCGAGGTAGGACCGGCAGGCGGCCTCCGCGTCGGTGAACTGGCGGAACAGCATCGCCGTGTCGGCCGCCTCGAAGTTGTGGCGGGAATATTCCTGCTCGGCCTGCAGGAACACGTCTCCGTAGGTGATGCGGTCGGCGCCCTCGGCGCCGTTGAAGTCGAGGTCGTAGACGTTCTCGACACCCTGGACGTACATGGCGAGCCGCTCCAGCCCGTAGGTCAGCTCACCCGCCACCGGCGCGCACTCGAAGCCCGCGACCTGCTGGAAATAGGTGAACTGGCTGACCTCCATCCCGTCGCACCAGCACTCCCAGCCGAGGCCCCAGGCGCCCAGCGTCGGGCTCTCCCAGTCGTCCTCGACGAAGCGGATGTCGTGGAGCTGGAGGTCGACGCCGATGGCGGCGAGCGACGCGAGGTAGAGCTCCTGCAGGTTGGGCGGGTTCGGCTTCAGGATCACCTGGAACTGGTAATAGTGCTGGAGCCGGTTCGGGTTCTCGCCGTACCGGCCGTCCTTGGGCCGGCGCGACGGCTGGACGTAGGCCGCCTTCCAGGGCTTCGGGCCGAGCGCCCGCAGGGTCGTGGCCGGGTGGAACGTCCCGGCGCCGACCTCCATGTCGTAGGGCTGGAGGATCACGCAGCCCTGCGCCGCCCAGAATTCCTGAAGCGTCAGGATCAGACCCTGGAAGGATTTTTTCTGGGACATCGGTCTCGGCGGCTCGGGATCGCGCGGCGGCTGGGGCCGCCGGCGGGCCGGTTTAGGTGCGGGCGGCCGGGGGTGCAAGGCGGCGGGCATCGGGCGCGAGGCGACGCCCGGGATCTGCGGCGCCGGCGGCCCGGGTTGCCTGCCCGGCCCGGATGATGGTCCGATCGCCCCGGACCCGCGGAGACAGCCGGAGACAATCATGGACAGCAGCGTCGCGATTCGCCCAATCGGCCCCGGCGACCGGGATGCGTGGCTGCCGCTCTGGCGGGGCTACCAAGCCTTCTACAAGGTCGACTTGTCGGAGGCCGTCACGGACACGACCTGGCAGCGCCTCAACGATCCGGCCGAGCCGGTGGACGGCGCCCTGGCCTGGCGCGGCGCCGAGGCGGTCGGCCTGGTCCACCACATCCGCCACCGCTCGGCCTGGACGATCGGCGACTACTGCTACCTCCAGGACCTGTTCGTGGCGGACGGCACCCGCGGGCTCGGGATCGGCCGCCGGCTGATCGAGCACGTCTACGCGGCCGCGCAGGCCGCCGGCTGCTCCCGCGTCCACTGGCTGACGCACGAGACCAACGCGGACGCGATGCAGCTCTACGACCGGATCGCCGAGAAGTCGGGCTTCGTGCAGTACCGCAGGATCCTCTGAGCGCCGGCGCCCCGCGTGCGCCGGGACACCCAAGCGTGGCGGTTTTTGGGCAATAAACCGGAACCGCCGAGCTGACGGCCAAGTTATCAGCGCAACAGGGGATCTCGGCACCTCAGCGCTGCCGAACACAAGACGTCGGACCACTCGTCATGTACAATGCTCGCACCCGCAACACCTTCGGCCGCAAGAACATCGCCGTCTTCGCCGCGCTCGCCATCTCGTCGCTGGCCGCCACGCCGTTCGTGATGAGCGCCAGCCGCGCGCTCGCCACCTCCGAGGACCAGCCGGTGGCCGCGACCCTGCGGGTCGAGCCGGTGGAGGTCGCCCCCGTGGCGGCCGCTCCGAAGGCCGAGCCGGCCTGCCGGCACAAGGTGCGGGTCGTCTACAGCGGCTACGGCCAGCCGGCGGACGGCTGCGCCGCCCACTGACGGCCCGTCGACGGCCGCGGCCGCGCCGACATCGCCTAGCCGTGGGCCGGCGCGGTCCCGGCGAGACGCTTGAGATGGAGTTCCTCCAGGTCGATCTCCGTCTCCAGCTGCCGCAGCACCGAGCTGTGGATCCGATCCTGCCGGTGCAGGTCGATCAGGGCCGACCGGCCTGAGCGCACGGCGAGCAGCGCGGCGGCGAAGTGCTCGGCCTTCTCGGCCTCCAGCGCCGTCCGCTCGTCGCGGTCCCGCGAGGACGCCCGCACCCGGCGGCGATACTCCTCGACGAGGCGCGGGTGCTGCAGCGCCCCGGTCTCGGGGAACACCAAACCCTCGAGGGCGGCGAGTCCGGCCTCGTTCACGACCACGCGGGCCATGGGCGCGTCGAGATGGCCGTCGGGGAGGTGCGCCGCGGGGTCGAGGCGGAGGCTGCGGATCAGCGGCCCCAGGGTCGTGCCCTGCACCAGCACGGTGAACAGGATCACCGCGAAGGCCGCCACCAGGATCGCGTCGCGGCCGGGAAAGTCCACCGGCAGGGCCAGGGCGGCCGCCAGGGTCACGACCCCGCGCATGCCGGCCCAGCCGACGATCAGCGGCACGGCCGGACTCGGGGAGGGCTCCTGCGCGCGGAACCGCGGCGACAGGAGCCGCCGCAGGTAGACGGCGGGGAAGACCCAGAGCAGGCGGGCGACGACGCAGGTCGCGGTGACCGCGAGGGCCAGCGGCATCTCGGCCGAGAGCGCCCCCAGCTGGCCGCCGGTCCGGGCCAGCACGCCGCGGAGCGCCAGCCCGATCAGCACGAAGACCAGGGCTTCCAGAACGAACACGACGAATTCCCACACCGCCACGGAATGGCGGCGGGCATGCGCGTCGAAGGTCTCGTGCTCCCGGCCGCCCATCATCAGGCCGCAGGCCACCACGGCCAGGACGCCGGAGGCGTGGAGCTCCTCGGCCGCGAGGTAGGCCACGTAGGCGGCGAGAAAGCTCAGCACCGTGATGGCGTTGGCGTCGTGCATCCGCCGCATCACGAGCGTCACCGCCACCCCGCAGGCGATCCCGACCGCGACGCCCGCCACCGCGAGCCACGCGAAGCTGCCGAGTGCCGCGGCGCTGCTGAAGCTGCCGGTCAGGGCCGCCGCCACCGCGAAGCGGTAGAGCACGAGGCCCGAGGCGTCGTTCACGAGGCTCTCGCCTTCCAGGACCGTGATCATCCGGCGGGGCAGGGCGACGCGGGCCAGCACCGCCTTGGCGGCCACCGCGTCCGGCGGCGACACGATGGCGCCGAGGGCGAAGCAGGCGGCCCAGGGCAGGGACGGCACCACCGCGTGGGCGACGAGCCCGACCGCGAGGGTCGTGAACAGGACCGCGCCGAGGGACAGCGACAGGATCGGGCCGAGGCTCGCCCGGAAGTCGCGCCAGACGGTGAAGTAGGCGGATTCGAGCAGGAGCGGCGGCAGGAACAGGACCATGATCAGGTCCGGGTCGAGATCGAAGGCCGGCAGGCCCGGCGCCACCGCCAGCGCCATGCCGCCGACGACGAGGGCGGCGGCCGGCGGGAAGCCCAGGCGCCCGGCCGCCAGCGACAGCAGCAGGGCCGCGCCGAGGAGGCCGAGGATCAGCTCGAACAGGGCGACGGATGTCATCGATCGGTCTCGGCGCCGGAACTCCGGCAAGCGCGGCCGTTCTAGGACGTTTCCGGGTCGGATGAATACCGAGCCGCCCAGGGTCGCGGTGCGGGCCGCGCCCTACAGCGCCCCTTCCCGCACGGCCCCCGGGTCGGCCAGCGCGTGCAGGATGCGCGCGGCGCTGTGGGCGAAGCGCAGCGTCACGGCCTTGCGGCGGGCGCCGCTCAGCGGGTGCTCCGGCGGCTCCCGCAGGATCCCGGCCCCGTAGGCGTCGGCGACGATCAGGCCGCACTCCTCCGGGATCAGCGACTCGGGCACGTCCTCGGGGATGGCGAAGAAGAACCGGTCGCAGAAGTCGCGGTAATCCGGCCATTTACGGTCGGCGCGGAAATCGGCCACGCTCGACTTGATCTCCACGATGGTGAGCTTGCCGGCGCCGCAGAGCGCGATCACGTCGGCGCGGCGGCCGTTGACGAGGGAGAATTCCGGCAGGGTGACGCAGCCCATCTCGGAGAACAGCCGGCGCACGCCGCGCTGGATGCGCAGGGCCGTGGGCGATTGCCGCCGGTCTGGCGGCAGCAGCGCCTCGACGGACGGGGGCGCGGAATCGGGAAGGCCGAGGGTGGCGGACATCGAGCTCGGGGGATGCGTCTGCGGGTGCGTCTGTACCGAATCGGGACATCCTGCCAAGTCGCGCCCGGTCCGTCACCTGCGGCGCGGCATCGCCCCACGGCATCGCCCAGCGGCGCTCACCCGAGGCAAGCCCGGATTGCGTCGAACCCGTCGGTGAGCGCGGCCGGGCCGGGCTGCAGGATCAGCGGCGCCTTGATCTCGTGGATGCGCCCGTCGCGCACCGCCGGGATCGCCGCCCAGCCGGGTCGGGAGCGGATGCGCTCGGCGTTGACCCGCTTGCCGCACCACGAGGCGAGGATCACCTCGGGCGCGGCCGCGATCACCTGCTCGGCGGTGACGATCCGGTCCCTCGCGGCCGGCTGGCGGCTCAGCTCCGGAAAGACGTCCCGGCCGCCCGCGAGGCCGATCAGGTCCGAGACCCAGCCGATGCCGGAGATCATCGGCGCGTCCCACTCCTCGAAGTAGACGCGCGGGGGCGGCCGGTCCCGCACCTCCGCGGCGGCCGCGGCCAGCCGCGCCTCGAGGCCCGCCGCCAGGGTCTCGGCCCGCTCCGGCAGGCCCACGAGGGCGCCGAGCGTCCGCACCATCGCGAGGCAGCCCGCCACGTCGCGCTGGTTGAACAGATGGACCGCCACGCCCGCGCGGGCGAGGTCGGCGACGATGCCGGCCTGGAGGTCCGAGAAGGCCAGGACGAGGTCCGGCGCCAGCGCCAGGATCTTCGGGATGTCCGCGCTGGTGAAGGCGGAGACGCGCGGCTTCTCCCGGCGGACCCGGGGCGGGCGCACCGCGTAGCCCGAGACGCCGACGATCCTGTCCTCCGCGCCCAGGAGGTACAGGGTCTCGACCGTCTCCTCGGTGAGGCAGACGATCCGCTCGGGCGGGAAGCGGCGCATCAGCGGTCGCGCCGGGTCATCGGTCGAGCCACGTCAGCAGCCCGGCCCCGGGGGCCAGCAGCACGAAGGCCCAGACCAGGGCGGAGGCGACGTTGGCCAGCTGGAACGGCAGCCGCGCCAGGCCGAGGATCCCGGCGAAGAGCGGGACCAGGGCGCGGGCCGGCCCGAAGAAGCGTCCCAGAGCCACCGCGGCGATGCCCCAGCGGCCGATGAAGGCCTCGGCCTTGGCCATGAGCTCGGGATAGCGCCGCAGCGGCCACTTGGTCTTCGCCCCCGGCCCGAACCAGCGCCCGGCCTCGTAGGAGATCCAGTCGCCGAGGGCGGCCCCCAGCGCCGCGGCGATCACCACCGGCCAGAACGGGATGTCGGCGCCGCCGACGAGGGCCCCGATGCCGACCAGGATCACGGTCGCCGGGACGAACAGCGACAGGATCGCGATCGATTCGCAGAAGGCGAGGCCGCCGGCGATGAGGGGCGTCCAGGCCTTGTGCGCCTCCACGAAGGCGAGGGTCGAGGTGCGCAGGGCTTCGATGTCCATGGGGCTCCGAACGGGGCTCAGGGGGCAGGGGGAGGGTCGGTCCCATCTGAGGCGCGCGGGGGAGGGCGGCAAGGGACAGGGGTGCGGCCGGCGCGGGAACCGGCTAACCGTAGCGGGACAACGAGCGAGTCCCGCGTTGAACGTCCTGTCGATCCAGTCCCACGTCGCCTACGGCCATGTCGGCAACGCCTCGGCGGTGTTCCCGATGCAGCGGCTCGGGGTCGAGGTCTGGCCGGTCCACACGGTGCAGTTCTCCAACCACACCGGCTACGGCGCGTGGCGCGGCCCCGTCTTCGACGCGGCAATGATCCGCGAGGTGGTGCGCGGCATCGGCGAGCGCGGGGTCCTGGGCGGCTGCGACGCGGTCCTGACGGGCTACATGGGCTCGGCCGAGATCGGCGCCGCGATCCTGGAGGCGGTGGACGCCGTGCGGGCGGCGAACCCTCGGGCGCTCTACTGCTGCGACCCGGTGATCGGCGACGTCGAGGAGGGCGTCTACGTGCGGCCCGGCATCGAGGCGTTCCTGCGCGAGCGCGCGGTCCCGGCCGCCGACATCCTCACCCCCAACCAGTTCGAGCTCGGCCTGCTCACCGGCCTGCCGAGCGGCACCCTGGCGGAGGCCAGCGCCGCGATCGCGGCGCTCCGGGCGCGCGGGCCGCGGGTGGTGCTGGTCACCTCGGCGCTCTGCGCCGACACGCCGGCCGACAGCATCGACCTGCTCGCGGGCGCCGAGGGGCGGGTGTTCCGGGTCCGGACGCCGCGGCTCGCCATCGCGGTCAACGGGGCCGGCGACTGCATCGCGGCGCTGTTCCTGGTGCACTACGCCCGGACCGGCTCGGCCGAGGCGGCGCTCGGCGCGGCGGCGGCCTCGATCTACGGGCTGCTCAAGCGCACCGCCGAGGCGGGGTCGCGGGAGATCCTGACGGTGGCCGCGCAGGAGGAGTACGTGAACCCGAGCGCGCGGTTTCCGGTCGAGGCGGTCTGAGGCGCCCCCGGGCAAACCGCTCCGCTCAAGTCCGCAGAGAGCAGCAAGGATCGACACGATGGCGCGCCGCTTCGTCACCCTCGACGTGTTCACCGAGCAGAGGCTCGCCGGAAATCCCCTCGCCGTGGTGCTCGACGCGGAGGGGCTCGACACCGCCGCCATGCAGGCCATCGCGCGGGAGTTCAACCTGTCGGAGACGGTCTTCGTCCTCCCGCCCCGGGAGGCCCGGCACCGGGCGTCGCTGCGCATCTTCACCCCCGCCCGGGAGCTGCCCTTCGCCGGGCACCCGACAGTCGGCACCGCCGTGCTGCTGGCGCTGCAGGACCCGACCCGGGGCGACGCCCGGGCCTTCGGCCTGGAGGAGGGGATCGGGATCGTCCCCTGCGTGGTCGAGACCCTGGCGGACGGGACCGGCGGACGGGCCCGGTTCCGGCTCCCGGTCCTGCCGGACTACCTCGGGCCCGGTCCCGATCCCGCGGCGCTGGCGCCGCTGCTGGGCCTCCAGCCCGGCGACATCGGCACCGGCCGGCACGCCCCGAGCCGCCACGGCGTGGGCCCGACCTTCACCTGCGTGCCGGTGGCCTCGATCGCCGCCCTCGACGCCGCCCGGACGGCCCAGGCGCCCGATCCGGCCGACGGGCTCTACCTATACACCCCGGATCCCGAAGGCGCCGGCCAGAGCTGGCGCGTCCGCATGTTCGCGCCGAATGTCGGCGTGCCGGAAGACCCCGCCACCGGCTCGGCGGCCTCCGCCTTCGCGGGGGTGCTGATGCAGTTCGAGGCTTTGGGCGACGGCACCCACGACGTGGCGATCCGCCAGGGCGAGGCGATGGGACGGCCGAGCGACATCGCGCTCCAGCTCACCGTCGCGGCCGGCGCCCTGCAGGGCGTCGAGATCGGCGGCGCCGCCGTGATCCTATCGGACGGCACCCTGCATGTCTGAACGCTCTTCTGACGGCTTCTCCGACGGCTTCCGGATCACCCGCGTCGCGGACGTGGCGGCGCGGTTCGTGGACCACGACTGGGCCTTCCCCCGGGCGCACGAAGCCGCCATCGCGGCCCACTGGCAGGCCCGGCTGCGCCGCAGCCCCGGCATGTTCGACGGGACCGTCCTGCTGTGCTGCGACCACGCCGTCGCCGACGGGGTCGCCCGACTCGACCTGTTCGCGACGCGCTACGCGACCTTCACCTACTACCGGGAGGTGCCCCACGCCGAGGCCCGCATCGCCAACGCCTTCGCGGCGATCGTGCCCTGGACGGCGGACGGCGCCGTCCTGCTCGGCGAGATGGGCGCCCACACGGCCAATGCCGGCCAGCTGTACTTCCCCTGCGGCACCCCGGATCCGGACGACGTGCGCGGCGCGCAGGTCGATCTCACCGGCAGCGCCGCCCGGGAACTCGCCGAGGAGACCGGCCTCGCGCTGCCGGACGAGGCCGAAACGGATTGGGTGCTGCTGGAGGGGGAGGGCCAGCTCGCCTTCCTCCGGCCGGTGCGCTTCCCCGAGCCGGCCGCGCGGCTCGTGGCCCGGATCGCCGACCATCTCGGCGCCGAGGCCGAGCCGGAACTCGCCCGGATGCACGTGGTGCGCGGCCGCGACGACATCGACGCCGCGCGGATGCCGGGCTTCGTGCGGGCCTACCTGGCGGACGCGTTCCCACCCGCCCGCTGACCGGCGCGGCGCGCGGGGGGAGACATTCGTCTCCCCCCGCGGGTCGATCGGATGTCATCTCGCGCATCGACCGCGGACAATACAGATTTTCTTTTCGTTGACCGTCCTGGCGGCAAGCATAAAATCGGCCATCCACAGAACAGTCCCGCACAACTCGGGCAGCGGATCGTGGCAGGCCTCATGCTCATCGGATCTCACGCGCGTCCCGGCGGCCGCCGGCTCGCCGGGGCGCTGCTCGCCGCTGCACTGTCGCTGGCCATGACGACGCTGGCCGCGGTGACCGCCCGCGCGGAGGAGGTCGTCCTGCGGGTCGGCGACCAGAAGGGCGGGAACCGGTCGCTCCTCGAGATCGCCGGCGACGCGAAGGATCTGCCCTACCGGGTCGAGTGGTCGGAATTCCCCGCCGCCGCGCCGATCCTGGAGGCGCTCAACGCCGGCGCCCTCGATGTCGGCTACACCGGCGACCTCTCCTTCCTCACCGCCGTCGCGGCCGGGGCGCCGATCAAGGCGATCGGCGGCACCAAGTCGGATCCGCGGACGCAGGCCATCCTGGTCCGCGCGGATTCGCCGATCCGCTCGGCCGCCGACCTGAAGGGAAAGCGACTCGCCGGCACCCGCGGCGGCTGGGGCCAGTTCTTGATCAGCGCGACGCTGGAGAAGGCCGGGATCGCGCCGTCCGAGGCCACGTTCGCGCCGCTCAACCCGGTCGACGCCAAGGCCGCGCTCATGGCCGGCTCGGTGGATGCCTGGGCGGTCTGGGAGCCCTACGTCGCGTTCGCGACGCTCAAGGACAGGGCCCGGCCGATCGCGGACGGCGCGGGCCTCACGCCGACCATCACCTTCGTCGTCGCCACGGACAGCGCCATCGCCACCAAGCGGGCGGCCCTCCAGGACTTCCTGAGCCGCCTGAGCCGGGCGCGGCTCTGGTCGCTGGACCACCTCGACGCCTACGCTCGGAACACGGCCGCGCTGACCAAGCTGCCCGAGGACGTCCTGCGTGCGGCCTACACGGCGCAGCGGACCAGCCCGATCGCGCTCGACGCGGACGTCGTGAGGGAGGTTCAGGCGGCCTCGGACCGGGCGACGCGGTACGGCATCCTGTCGAAGCCCCTCGATGTCGGGCGGGCCGTGGACCGGAGCTTCACGGCCGCGGCCTCGAACTGAGCGCGGGACGGTCGTCACGCCCCCCCGCGATTTTTGCGGCGATGCGGGAGCTTCGCTGTTTTCGGCACGTTCACCAGGGGCTCCCCGCAGCGGCACGTGGCCGTGCGGGTCGCGTTCCGGAGTGTCCATGTCCGATTCCCGTCGTCCCGCATCGCAGGCCCGCGCGACCCGCTCGCGCATCCAGGAAGGCCGCCCCTATCCCCTCGGCGCCACCTGGGACGGGCTCGGGGTCAATTTCGCGCTGTTCTCGGCCCACGCCACCAAGGTCGAGCTCTGCCTGTTCGACGACCAGGGCGACCAGGAGATCGAGCGGATCGAGCTGCCCGAGTACACGGACGAGATCTGGCACGGGTACCTGCCCGACGCGCGCCCCGGCACGATCTACGGCTACCGCGTCCACGGCCCCTACGAGCCGAAGGCCGGTCATCGCTTCAACCCCAACAAGCTGCTGATCGACCCCTACGCGAAGGGGCTCGTCGGCTCGATCACCTGGAACCCGGCGCTGTTCGGCTACCAGATGGAGACGGGCGACGACCTGACCTTCGACGAGCGCGACAGCGCCCCCTACACGCGCCGCTCCCGCGTCATCGACCCGGCCTTCACCTGGGGACGGCACCAGAAGCCGCTGGTCCCGTGGGAGAAGACGATCATCTACGAGACCCACGTCAAGGGCATGACCAAGCTCGACCCGCGGGTGCCGGAGAAGCTGCGCGGCACCTATGCCGGCCTCGGCACCCGGGACGTGCTCGACTACATCAAGAGCCTTGGCGTCACCTCGGTGGAGCTGCTGCCGGTCCACGCCTTCGTGCAGGACGACTACCTGCAGCAGAAGGACCTGGTGAATTACTGGGGCTACAACACGATCTCGTTCTTCACCCCCGCGCGCCGCTACGCGGCGGTGCCGGACTTCGCCTTCTCCGAGTTCAAGGAGATGGTCTCGCGCTTCCACGGCGCCGGCCTCGAGGTGATCCTGGACGTGGTCTACAACCACACCGCCGAGGGCAACGAGAAGGGTCCGACCCTGTCGTTCAAGGGCGTCGACAACGCCTCCTACTACCGGCTGCTGCCGAACGATCCGCGCTACTACATCAACGACACCGGCACCGGGAACACCTTCAACCTGTCGCACCCGCGGGTGCTGCAGCTCGTCACCGACTCCCTGCGCTACTGGGCGCAGGAGATGCAGGTGGACGGGTTCCGCTTCGACCTCGCCACGATCCTGGGCCGCGAGCCCTACGGTTTCGACGAGGGCGGCGGCTTCCTCGACACCTGCCGGCAGGACCCGGTGCTCAACAACGTCAAGCTAATCGCCGAGCCGTGGGATTGCGGCCCGGGCGGCTACCAGGTCGGCGGTTTTCCGCCGGGCTGGGCCGAGTGGAACGACCGGTTCCGCGACGACGTCCGCGCCTACTGGAAGGGCGACGGCGGGCTGCTGCCGGACCTAGCGGCACGCGTCTCGGGCTCGGCCGACAAGTTCAACAAGCGCGGGCGCAAGCCCTGGGCCTCGGTGAACTTCCTCACCGCCCACGACGGCTTCACCCTGCACGACACGGTCTCGTACAACGACAAGCACAACGAGGCGAACGGCGAGGGCAACCGCGACGGCCACTCGCACAACCTCTCGTACAATTACGGGGTGGAGGGCCCGACGGACGATCCCGAGATCCGTGCGGTGCGCCTGCGCCAGATGCGCAACATGCTGGCGACCCTGTTCCTGTCCCGCGGCACGCCGATGCTGCTCGCGGGCGACGAGTTCGCCCGGACCCAGAAGGGCAACAACAACGCCTACTGCCAGGACAACGAGGTCTCCTGGCTCGACTGGGGAGCGATTGGCGACGAGGAGCGGGATCTGGCCGAGTTCACCCAGCGCCTGATCATCCTGCGCAACGCCCTGCCGATCCTGAGCCGCGGGCGGTTCCTCACCGGCCAGTACGACGAGGAGTTCGGCGTCAAGGACGTGACGTGGCTGCGGCCGGACGGCAGCGAGATGGCGGGCGAGAACTGGTCGGACGGCGAGGCCCGGGCCTTCGCGGTCCAGCTCGACGGGCGCGCCCAGGCCACCGGCCTGCACCGCCGCGGCGGGGACGCGACGCTGCTGATCATGTTCAACGCCTACCACGACCTCGTGACGTTCACGCTGCCGGAATCGGTCGGCGGCGTCGCCTGGACGCGGCTCCTCGACACCAACCTGCCCGACAGCCAGGACGTGGAGAGCTTCAAGTTCGGCTCCGGCTACGACGTGACCGGGCGCTCGCTGCTGATGTTCGTGCTGAAGCCCGAGGATAGCCCCGGGGTCGAGGACAACGCCATGGAGCGCTCCTACCAGCACGTGATGCAGGCCTTCGAGCGGGCGAACGTGGAGCATGTCCGCTTCCACCTCGACGACGCCGAGGGGTGAGGGACGCGGCCGGGCGGTTTTCGCATCGCCCGGCCGTCAGCGCCTTGCGCCGGACGGCGCACCCGGCTAACAGCACGGCACCGCGCGGCCCTGGCCGCGCCCGGCGCGCCGCGTGCGCGCCCGGGTGCCCGGTTCGCGGACGGAGGGGTGGCCGAGTGGTTGAAGGCGCACGCCTGGAAAGTGTGTATACCGGAAACGGTATCGCGGGTTCGAATCCCGCTCCCTCCGCCAACCTGCTCTGATTTTGCTGACAAATTTCTGAGGCCTGCGCCTCCGCCCCACCATCTACCCCACCAGCAGCCGGGATGTGATGGCCAAGGAACCTGCGACAGTCTTCGAGCTGCGCAAGGCAGCCGAGGTCACCGACCAAAAGATCGATGCCGCGGTCGACGCCGTACTCGCGGATCTGGTAACCAAGGGCTGCGCGCTCGCGAAGGGCTGGATCCTAGACATCGTCGAGACGCTGCGCACGAACGCGAGCGCGGCCGAGGGGCTGACCACCGATACGTTCGCCTGGAAGCGGAACATGGTCCGGGCCGAGATCCTGATGGCGCATCCGGGAAGGATTTGTCAGTGGCGCAGTCCGCGAAGATCGTGAGCCTCGACCGCGTGCGCGCGGGACGCGAGGCTTCGTGCGGCTCATTTCCGATGGGCCAGACTCGCGATCGCTTGTTGTTCGCCCTGGAATGGGGCCACGCTCACGTCGTCTTCGACGAGGCGCAACTTGCTGAGGAGTTCGCGACGAACCAACCCATCCAGCATCTCCTCAAGGCTCTCGGCGGCGGCTGGAGCGCGGAGCCCGATGACGGGCGACCGGGCAACTGGATCTTTCAGTGCCATATCTCGACGCAGAAGGCCTGGACGCGCATCACAGGCCTGACTGCTGAGTGAGCGAGTATCCTAAGCCCCTACGCCAGCACCTGCGCCTGCCTGGTCTCCGCCACCGCGAGCGATTTTCGTCGCTCTTCAGCACTTTCTGACCGGGCCGGCAGTCGGCCCATCAGGAGGCTGGCATATGCCGTTCAGCGAGTCCAAGGAAGGCATCATCAGATATTCGCAGGGACAGAAATGGAGTGAGATCGGCCCGTGGCTGGTCAACGTCATTTCGGGCGACGGCATTGGTTTGCCGGGCGTGCGTATGGCCGCTCTGTTGGCCGATGCCTTCAATTCGAAGACCGCCGCGTGCTGGCGCACAAACGGTCGAATGGCCGCGACCCTGGGTGTCAGTCCGTCGGCCGTGATTGAGGGGCTGCGTCAGCTTGAGAGGAACGGACACATCCTCTCCATCATGGAGCCGCGCAATGGCAAATCGATGCGGCACATCTACCCGAAGTGGAATGAAGGCACAGCTCGGCGCAAGGTGCGTGCACCGCACGGCGGAGTTCCCAAAGGCACTAAACCAAAAACGGGGCCGGCTGCCGCTGTCGGTGAACCTATAGCCGTTCCGAAGGCCGCGCCAACGTCAACCTATGAGCCGGCGCGCCGTGCGGAGGACCATGGTCAGAAATCCGTTACGCGTCGGAGCACCTCGCCGGATCCTGACTCGCTCGTTGTCCAGCTCTCCGAAGGTGGCATGCCCTATCTGAAGAGCGATTTGGAAGAACTCGTCCGCCAAACGCGCTTCGCTGGCCTCAGTCGTAGCAAAGTGGGAACCGAACAAGCTCCTATACAGGGGACCGAACCGCGCCTGGCTGGGGGGACTGAATCGGCACGGGTGAGGGGGACTGAAGGGCAGCAGGGCGAGGGCGCCGAGGTTCAGTCCCCTATAATCCTGGAAAAATCCACACATCAATCCCCCACTCCTATCCAGGCCGCTCCCATGACGAAGGGTCCGCGGCCGGCTGTCGAGGGGAGGGATAAGCGGATGGATGTGACGGGTTGTGGCTACCCCGGCTGCCATCACCAAGCCTCTTACGTCTGCGAAGCGATAGGTACGACGTTCTGTGTTCGGCACCGCGGCACAAGCAATCGGACAGTGCCAATCCCACACGCAGTGACTTAATACGGACGGCTGAACCGCAACTCGTCTGGACCAGACAGGCGGCATAGCTGTCGAAGGCATAGGCGTTGGCCTATGGGTAGGCTACGTCACCTGCTCCGAGCGTCCAGCCGGTGCACAGCGAGATCCAGGTTGGCCGGCCAGCGGCACGCCGAGCAGCATGCCCATCCGGCCATCGTTGTCCTGGAAGGTGAGTTGCACGTCGCCGCGGCCGAAGAAGCTGAGGCCTCGGGCGTTCGGCAGCGTGTAGCCGCGGCTGATCACGTCGCGGACGAACAGCTTCGCCACCGCCGCGCGCGTGCCGGCATCCGTGGTCGCGAACCCCTCGCAGACCGGCTGCATCCGTCGCCGGGTGCCGAGGAACGAGGTCGCGATGATGTAGGCGAGCAGGCGCCGGTCCAGGACGAACGCGTAGGCCAGGAACACGGCGAGCAGGTGGTTGAGCCTGTCGACTTGCGCCTGCGTGTATGAGCCGAACATCGGCTTCAGCGCGGGGAAGAACTTGGCGCGGTCCAGGCCCGCGAACGCGCGCCCGTCGGTGGACGTGGCCATGGCGGTCTTCGGGTGTTGAGGGCCGGCCGAAGATGGCGAGGTGAACCGCACCTCGTTTTGACCGGACAGGTGGCATAGCTCACGAAGGCATAGGCGTTGGCCTATGGGTAAGGCTATGTCATCCGATCCGACCGCCCCGCCGGTGCACGGCGAGATCCTGTCCGGCGTTCAGCGTCGACGGCGCTGGTCCACCACCGAGAAGATCCGCCTCGTCGAGGAGAGCCAGCAGCCCGGCTCGTCCGTGTCGTTCGTCGCCCGTCGCTACGGCCTCTCGCCCAGCCTGCTGTTCTCGTGGAAGCGGCGCATGCTGGAGGGCGGTCATCAGGCCATGCACGCCGACGAGGAGGTCGTTGGACCCAGCCGGGTTCGCGAGCTGGAGCGGCGCGTGCGCGACCTCGAACGCTTGCTCGGGCGCAAGACCATGGAAGTCGAGATCCTGAAGGAGGCGCTCGACCTCGCGCGCACAAAAAAACCGACCTCGCCGCTCAGCTCCTGGAGCGGTTCGACGGGCGGTTCGCGGTGAAAGCGGTCGCCGACACGCTCGGCGTGGCCCGCTCCCACCTGGCCGAGCGCCTGAGTCGACCTGTTCGGCCGCGCGGCCTCTACCACAAGCCCGAGGATGCACGGCTGCTGCTGACGATCCGCGCGATCGTCGATGCCCGCCCCAGCTACGGCTATCGCCGCGTCACCGCACACGTGAACCGGGCCCTGCGCTCGCGCGGCGAGGCGAGCGGCAGTGCCAAGCGGGGGCCGCGCATCCTGCAGGCGAACAGGCTCACTCTCGCGCCGCACACCGCCCGTCGTCCCGGCCGCACCCACGACGGCACCGTGGTGGCGTTGCGCTCGAACGTGGAGCGGGTAGCTCGGATCACCTCGAACTGCGCTGCCGGGACGGTGCGGTCGTCCGCGTGCTGTTTGCCATCGACGTGTGCGACCGAGAGAACATGGTGTGGTCGGCGACCATGGCAGGCGTCTCGGCCGAGATGGTCTGCAACCTGATGATCGCCTGCTGCGAGCGCCGGTTCGGCGCGACGAAGACCCCGCACCCGGTCGAGTGGCTGTCCGACAACGGCTCCGCCTACATCGCCAAGGAGACAGCGCGGACGGCCGCCGCGCTCGGCCTACGGCTGCTGTTCACCCCGGTGCGCTCGCCGCAAAGCAACGGCATCGTGGAGGCGTTCGTGAAGACGCTCAAGCGCGACTATGTCCGCCTGGCCATCTTGGCCGACGCCGAGACCGTGATGCGGCTTCTGCCGGCTTGGTTCTAGGACTACAACACGATCCACCCGCACTCCGGCCTGCGCATGCTCTCTCCCCGAGGGTACCTCAGCCGGACTGCCTAAACCGCCCCGCTGCTTGTCCGGTCAAACAGGGTGCCCTCCACGAGGCGGACGCGCCTACACCCGACAGGCCGATGGCCCATGCCACGAGAGATCGATCGCCCGCCCAGCGATGAATGGGCCGCGGTCCGTGGTCCGGACCACGATTGAGCGGCCCGTGGCGGCGCAGGTGACCCGCACACGTGTCCCGAACGGCAGCGTCTTGTGCGCGGCGGTGAGCGCGTCTTGGCCGAAGCGCGACCCGTCGGCGGCGCGGCACCCGAGAGCAGCTCGCACCGAGAGACGCAGGAGCACCAGTATCTTCAGTTAGGGCTTGGGGCGCTTCAGCCGCGCGGGCCGGTGCCGGTGTGTTGACTGCCTACCAATCGCTCAGAGCGGCCCGCTTCCAGCGGTTCGGCGCGACGCAGCGATATTCGTAGCTCTGATCCCAGGCGCGCTCGCCTATGACGCACGGGGCGCTCGACGAAGCCGGAACATGGGGGATGGTCTCGACGAGCCGGCCAACATAGGCCGCGCCGTCGTCGGCGATCCTAATCATCGGGCCGCCGCTGGTCATGTATGTCAGCGAGCCATCGACCGGGTTGAAGCCAAGGAAGCGGCTGAACTTCCCGTCCGCGTTGCCGTCGAGACCGATCCACTGCCCAGGCGCCATCAGGATCGCGGCACCGCTGAATGAGGCACCTGCGAGGTCGAGGCCTATGCCGAACGTCGAGCCGACGTTAGCCGTCGAGAAGGCCCGGTCGATGGTCACGCCCTGACTGGTTGAGACCATGTAGCCGTAGGCCACGTGGCTGCCGGGCTCGCCGCCGCCGCCCGCGTGTGAGAGCACGCGCTGCCGGTTCGGGTCCGGTCCGACTACACCGCCTATATCGAGTTCAAGCGCGATGCACGACGTGGTCGGCGAGGCTTTGCCCGTCTGGTCGACGCAGTTGAAGTTGCCGGCCCAGGTCGTGCCGGTCTCCTCGCCGTTGTCGGTCGGCTTCTTCCAGGCCGTACCATTCACGGCCACGTTCTGGGCGTTCGCACTCTTGCGTGAGCGGTTATTCAGCTCGCCCGTGATCGTCCACTCGAAGCCGGGCGAGACGTAGCTCGTCGTCGTGTTCGCCCAGAAGGCCTTGTAGGTCCACCACGGCTTGCCGCCGCCCGACGCGGTCTCGACGTCCCGATCGACGCGCAAGGTCGCGCGATCATCGAAGGTCGCCCCGCCGAAGCTGTTCGACAGGAACAACGGCATCCCCTGGAGTCCGGGCTGGCCGGAATTGGCGACGCTTTTGGAGAAGGGTAGGGTGAAAGTCTGCCCCGCGGCTGGCGAGGCCAGGAGCGCCAGAGCAAGAGTGAGGGAAAACTTCACTGCACTAACTCGTTTGCGCGGGTGACGAGCGCCCGGGCATCACCGGCCGCTGGGGACAACACCGAGGAGCGCGAGGCCTGCGACTGCTTTCCTCACGATCGGATCCGAGATCCGCAGCTCGACGGCGAGATCCCAGTCCTCCTGCATGTCCTCGTCGGAGGCGATCATCGCGCGCACCCTCGCGACGACTTCTCCATCTGGCACAGCTCGATCTGACACGAAAGCTACGATGCGATCTTGCCCCGTATCGCGATGTCAGGGCTGGACGCGCCGCAGGTCGGCAGGCTCTCGACAGGGCCGTGCACCGCCGAAGTCGTTGCCGACAGGTCGTGGTAGCAGACGCAGCCTTCCGCGAAGTAGTGGTGCACCAGCGCCTTGCGGGAGCGCTGCATGTCCGCCCGCGCGGAGCCGCCATGCAGCAGATTCGCGTGCCAGAATAGCACGTCGCCCTTGCGCGCCGTGAAGTAGGCCGGCGTCGCCCCGTGCTCCCGGATCTCCTGCTTGATCGCCGGCTCGTAGCGATCCACGTAGGCGCCATAGCCGCGCTCGCGGAAGTCATCCGTGGAGATGCCGACGTCGTGGCTGAATAGGTACGGCAGGCGGTGGGTGCCGGGATAGTAGACCAGCGGCCCCGCATCAGCGTGGATGTCCTCCATGGCGACCCAGCAGGCGGCCAGATAGCCGAGCGGGTAGGTCGTCATGTGGATCGAGTCCGAGTGCTCGGATTGCTGGCTGCCTTTGTGGGATGCGATGGTCTGGAACGGGATCGCCGGACGGCCCAGCACCATGCTGCTGAAGTTCATCAGCACGGGATGCTTCAGCAGTCGGTCGAGTTCCTCAACCTTCAGATGGGGGTTGAGGTAGCGGCCCGGATGCGGATCGTCCGGTGCCGCCTTCTCGGGGGCGAGCGTCAGGTCGCCGCGCGCGATCGCGGCTTCGTAGGCGCCCCAGGCTTCGTCAATCGTGTCGGAATCGATCGCGCCGCGCAGGACGTAGTAGCCGTGCTCTTCCCAGTACCGGCAGATCTCAGCCTGCTTCGGGGTAATGTCCCGTCGCGCCACGCGTCGCTCGATGATCTCCGCGGCATCGGGCTGATCAAGCCACGGGCTCGGACCTGACTCAGGGAAGCTTTCAGCGCGGAACACCTTGATGCAGCCGATATCGACGGGCACGTCCGCATCGACAACATAGGGAGGACCGCGTGGTGGCTCTGGCGCGACAGGCAGCGCGTCATCACGGCCCAGTGTGAGATTGCGCACAGTCGTCTTGACGGTGCGCGCAAGGTCCGCAACTCGCGACAGTCCCTGAGTCATCTCTCCACCCTATCCCACCACGGCTGTTGTTGCCGCGATCACAGAAGCACCCACAACCCTAACGAGCCACCCGATCACGGCGGAAGTAGGTACAGGGGCAAGCGGAAATCTGGCATACAGTGTGTCCCCCGATCCGCAGGAGACCTTAAGCCTGTTGGCCGGGCCACGCCGCGAACTCCTCAACCGACGGGTTCCAGGTCAGACGCAGCTTCGTCCCGTAGCCTAAGTGTTTGGTTGCGGGACGTCGTTGGGATGCGGCGCGGTGGGCAATCAAATGCTATGCGTGGCGGTTCGCGGGTATGCGCCGCCAGTCTGCCAGGAGAGCCCGCTGATGCTCGCCATCCACCCCCTGGCCCGCACAACCCCAGACGTGCGCGCCGAGATCGCCTGCTCACACGAGAGCTCTGGCGTTCTGGCCAAGCGCTACGGTGTGCCCACCGAGATCATCCGCATGTGGCGTAAACGTGGTTTCGACGCGTGTCAGGGCCGCTCGGCGCGGCCCCCACAAGCTCGCGTGGCGCGCCAGCGATGAGGAGCGCGCCATCGTGTGTGCGCTCCGCCGCGCCACCGGCTTTCCCGTCGACGCGCTGACCTTCGTCGTCAGCCACTTCTTGCCACACCCGAACCGGGATGCGGTCTACCGCATCCTCAAAGCCGATGGTCTCAACCGGCTGCCGCCGGCCGAGAAGGCCCACAAGCCGCACGGCAGCTTCTAAGGACTACGAGGTCGGCTTCATGCACGTCGACGTGAAGCACCTGCCCAAGCTGCGGGATCGCGATCGCGTCTCGCGCAAACGCTACCTGTACGTCGCCGTCGACCGCGCCTCCCGCTACGTGCATCTCGCCGTCAAGGACGACGAGACCACCGCCTCGGCGGTGGCCTTTCTCTCGGACGCCCTCGGGGCTTTTTTCGTTCAAGGTCACGCACGTGCTCACTGACCGCGGTTCCTGCTTCACGGCCGATGCGTTCGACGCCGCCTGCGAGCGGCACGCTGTGCAGCATCGCAAGCCGCGCCCCTACACACCCACACAAACGGCATGGTCGAGCGCTTCAACGGCCGCGTCCAGCGGGAGGTGCTCGGCACCACGGTCTACAGCCACGCCGACTTGGAGATCGTGCTGCGCGGCTTCAACGCCGCCTATAATGGCCGCCTGCAGCGCGTACTCAATGAGCTCTCGCTTGAGATGATTCTGCGCCAGCGTCACGAAGCCAATCCCGAACTGGCCAACCCAACCTACAAGCCACCCAGTTCCAGCTTCATCAAACGCGCCCTCCGCATCGTTGAAGTCGCCAAGGAGGTCTGACATCCTGACAGCATGAGGATCGAGGTCCGTCCGCTGGGCCCATCGACGGCAGGTCGGGCGAGCAGGGCAGGTGTGTGACCGGAGTTCGACGGGGTTTGCTGCCGTCGCTAAAGATGGGTCCGGCGTCTTCACCCGGTTCGCCTTGCATGAGGCATCTTGGTCAGGAACGCCGTGTTCCGCCGGATACGAGTGGATCCGCGCGCCCAGCGCTCGCACGACACCCGGCTCCACGCACGCCCAAAGCCTCAGTCACCACACCCTTGCGGAAACGCCCCATACTGGTCGAGCTGAGCGAAAAATCAGAATCTTCCCAGCAATGTGAGAAATTATCCCACGGCCCTGATGCGGATCGGGTGACCACTCGGCGAAGCTGTCAATAGCAAGTCGGGAAATTAACCTGATCGACAAGTTGAACACCTCTGTGATACGCGACGTCACCTTATGGTTGTGCGCCGCCGCTATCTTTCTGGCTTGCTGTCGGTCGTTCAGGAGGGGCTTGGAAAGCGAGTGCGGAGGCGACTCTCTCTGGTGCAGAGAAAGGTGTTCGAGTGTCCGACGATCATTCGAAAGAACTAGTCACTGACGAGAATTTTAACGAATATGCCTATCTGGCCGCGAACCCAGATGTTGCTGCCGCGCGAGTTTCGCCACGTTTACATTTTAATCTTTGTGGCCGCGCGGAAGGCAGAAGCCAATTCAAAAACCTTCCAAAGAATCGCGGCAAAAAATTCCTGCGCTTCAAACACGTACTTAAGTCGCCTTTCGACAAGGATCCAACTGAGACATTTCCAATTATAACAAGTGAACAACATTTTGATATTGGTGATTACGTCAATGAAAGTGCCAACCCGGGGTATGGTGGCTTCGATCACGAATTAGCTACGAACCCAGAAAAGTTGTATCTCGACATCGGTTGCGGCTTCCGCGAGAAAATGTTTGATAATTGCCTCTACTTGGAGGTGTACCCTTCGCGATCGGCAGACCTGATCGTAGCCCCTGATTGCACTTACCCGATCCGCGACGGCGTTCTCGACGGCATCGGATGTTTCGCCGTTCTAGAACACACTCGCAAACCCTGGCTAGTCATCCAAGAAATGCACCGCATGCTAAAACCGGGCGGCCGCGTGTGGATTGATTTGCCATTCCTCCAACCTGTTCATGGCTATCCATCGCATTTCTTCAATGCAACGCGCGAAGGCTTGACAAGCGTTTTCCAGGATTCCGGCTTCCGAATCGACAGTGCGGAAACACTAATCAATCAAACGCCGGCATACACGATTTGGTGGATCCTGGCCGTGATGGCGCTGCGCATCGAGGATGCAGAACTACGGACCGAATTTGAAGAAATGACCGTCAAGGAATTAATAGCGCTCGATCAACAGAGTCCGACTTGGTGGAAGTTTCTCAACGCTATCAGCCCTTCCGCGATGTCGGAGCTCGCTGCCGGCAATTTCCTAATAGCTACCAAGACCTAATAATCTTCACTGATTGGTGTTGGTGTGACAAGCGTCTTCTTATCGATGATTTGAGGTTTCAACCATGTTCTCTCCACAAATCACGGACATCTCTTCGTATTCGGCGAAGTAGCCAT